>JANJXF010000202.1 GCA_024709165.1 Thiobacillus sp.
CCGCCAGATCGACTGGAGCAATACCGTGGACACCGGTCGCGGCACGCTCCGCGTCGGTCTGGCCGGGCTGTGGCAGCGGCTCGACAGCGCCGCCGCCTACGCCGAGGACGCGCGCCGAGTGGCAAGCGTGACCGCCGGCTACACGGCCGCGCTGGGCGCACACGACGTCCAGCTCAACCTGCGCCGCGACGACTACAGCGACTTCGGCGGCGCGACGACCGCACTCGCCGGCTACGGTTACCGCGTGACCTCGCGGGTGCGCGTGTCCGCCAGCATATCCAACGCGTTCCGCGCGCCCAGCTTCAACGATCTTTACGGACCCTGGGGCGGCAACCCCGACCTCGATCCGGAGCGCGCGACGAGCGCCGAGCTCGGTTTCACCTGGAACGGGACGCGCGGCCTCGCGCGCATCACCGCGTTCGCGACGCGGACTCACGATCTCATCAACTTCGATCCGCTCAGCTGGCTGCCGGTCAACGTCGACGAGGCGAAGAACCGCGGCATCGAGTTTTCCTGGCGCGGCACGCTGGCGGGATTCGATACGCGCGCTGCCGCAACCGTGCAGAATCCAGAGGATCGCACCAGCGGGCTCGGCCTGCTGCGCCGTGCCGATCGCTTCGGCAGCGTTTCGCTCGGGCGTACCCACGGCACCTTCGACTGGCAGGCGGAGGTGCTGGCCTCCGGCACGCGTCCGGATATTCACGTCGCGACCTACCAGCGCATCGCCTTGCCCGGGTATGCGGTGCTCAATCTCGATCTTGGCTGGAAACCCGCACGCGACTGGAGGCTCAGCGCCAGGCTGACCAATCTGCTGGACAAGGACTATGCTCTCGTGCACGGTTACGCCACGCAGGGCCGCGCCGCCTTCGTCGAACTGGCCTACGCGCCGAAGTGAGGGCGAACACCGATTGTCCTGTCCACCGAGGGGCTCACGCATGAGCGAGGACGACCGCAATACCCGCCATGCCGCGCGCATGGCGCGCAAGAAGGCGCACGTCGACGCCGTCATTGCCGCGGCGCAGGCGGAGCGCGGTCTGCTCGTCGTCCTCACCGGCAACGGCAAGGGCAAGAGCTCTTCGGCTTTCGGCATGGTCGCGCGCGCGCTCGGCCACGGCATGAAGGTCGGCGTGGTGCAGTTCATCAAAGCCCGCACCGACACCGGTGAGGAGGCCTTTCTCGGCAAGCATGCCGAGTGGCACATCACTGGCGATGGCTTCACCTGGGACACACAGGATCGTGAACGCGATATCGCCACCGCGCAACGCGGCTGGGCGATCGCCGCGCGCATGCTCGCCGACCCGTCGTATCAGTTGGTGGTGCTCGACGAGTTGACCTATCTCCTGAGCTACGGCTATCTCGACGCCGACAGCGTGCTCGATGCGCTGGCGCATCGGCCGCCGATGCAGCACGTCGTCGTCACCGGCCGCGGTGCGTCCGAGGCCCTCACCGAACTGGCCGACACGGTGTCGGTGATTGCCGACGCGAAGCACGCCTTCCGCACCGGCGTGAAGGCGCAGCCCGGCATCGACCTGTAGCCGGCATTGCCTACCGGTTGCGCACGGCATAATCGCGGGGTGAATCCTGCTGTCTACATCGGGCGCTTCGCGCCTTCACCCACCGGTCCGTTGCATCTCGGCTCGCTGGTCGCTGCGCTGGCGAGTTGGCTCGACGCGCGCGCCGCGGGCGGGCGCTGGCTCGTGCGCATGGAAGACCTCGACCGCCCGCGTTGCAGCCGCGCCACCGCCGACACCATCCTGCGCCAACTCGAAGCGTATGGCCTCGAGTGGGACGGCGCCGTGCTCTATCAGTCGCGGCGCGACGATGCCTACGCGGCCGCGCTCGACGCCTTGCGGGGACAGGGCGCGGTGTTTGCCTGCACCTGCACACGCAGCCAGCTCGCGCCGGCGCCGCGCAACGCCGAGGGCGAGACCGTCTACCCCGGCACCTGCCGCCTGGACGCCGGACGGCATGACGGACCCCACGCGTGGCGGGTGCGTGTCGAGGATGTACGCGTCCACTTCGACGACCGCATCCACGGCGCCCTGCAGCAGAACCTGATGCACGAGGTCGGCGATTTTGTGATCAGGCGCGCCGACGGTCTGTTCGCCTACCAGCTTGCAGTGGTCGTCGACGACGCCTTCCAGCACGTCACCCATGTCGTGCGCGGCGCCGATCTCCTGTGGAACACCCCGCGCCAGGTTTATCTGCAGCGCCTGCTCGGCCTGCCGACCCCGGTCTATGCCCATGTGCCGCTCGTCACCAACACTGCCGGCCAGAAACTGTCCAAGCAGACCCTCGCCCCCGCGCTACCCGCGCGCGGACGCCGCGCGGCGCTGGCCGAAGCGCTTGCCGCGCTCGGTCAGTCGCCCCCGGTCGAACTCGTCGGAGCCGGACCGGCCGAGCTTCTGGCATGGGCAAGCGCTCACTGGCGCATTGAGAACGTGCCCCGGCGTCCGACCATTGCCAACCCGCT
>JANJXF010000092.1 GCA_024709165.1 Thiobacillus sp.
CTCATAATCCTCACGAAAGTCGCATGAGTACAAGATTTTTTGCCTTCGATACCGTTTATCTGATGGGTGAGACCGCTACGCACCCGATGGCACGCCTGCTCGTGCGCCTGCCTTTGTCGCGCCTCCTTGCGGGCCCCGGCCTGCGGCGTCGTTGCTTCGTGGCAGACACCCGATCAGACGCACCCTCGGGCGCGTCCAACTGCGGTTTTTAGGATGATCGAACTCAACGCCGACATTGGCGAAGGTTTTGACGATGTGGCCCTCATGCCCTATCTGGGGCGGGTTTCCATTGCCTGCGGGGGGCATGCGGGGGATGCCGCGAGCATGGATGCGGCGTTGCGTCTGGCGGCGCGCCACGGCATCGCGGCTGGCGCGCATCCGGGTTATCCCGACCCGGCGGGGTTCGGGCGGCGCCGGTTGCCGGCTGCCGCGGGCGAGATCGTGGCGTGGGTGACGCAACAGACCGAGGCGCTGGCCGAGGCGGCGGCGCGGCTGGGAATGCGGCTTGCCCACGTCAAGCCGCATGGCGCGCTGTATAATCTTGCCGCGACGGATACCGAGGTGGCGGATGCCATCGCGTGTGCCGTTGCCGCTGTCGACACCCGTCTCGTCCTGATCGGCCTTGCCGGCTCGCGGCTGCTGGCGGCCGGGCGCGCCGCGGGTCTTGCCGTGCTCAACGAAGGCTTTGCCGACCGGCGCTATCGGCCCGACGGCCAGCTGGTTTCACGTGAAACACCCGGCGCCGTGCTGGACGATCCCGCCGCCGCCGCCGCGCAGGCCCTGTGCCTCGCACGGCGTCTGCCGCTGCCGGCGCTACCCGCGGGCAGCGTGATCGTCGAAGTCGACACCCTTTGCGTCCACGGCGACACCCTCGGTGCAATGGCTATTGCACGCGCCGTTCATGCCGCGCTGAATCCCGGATAATCCCGCGTGCACCCTCCACCCTCCACCGCTCACCGCCATGCCCTTGCTCACCCTCGACCGTCTCGAACTTGCCTATGGCCACCATCCGCTGCTCGATGGCGCCTCGCTGGTGATCGAGGCCGGGGAGCGCATCGGCCTGATCGGCCGCAATGGCACCGGCAAATCGAGTCTCCTGAAGATCATGGCGGGCGAGGCGCAGGCAGACGGCGGTGACGTCTGGCGCGCGCCCGGCCTGCGCCTCGCCTATGTGTCGCAGGAGCCGCAATTCCAGTCGGGGCACTGCGTGTTCGAGGCGGTCGCCGAGGGCGTCGGGGCGGCGCAGCGCCTGCTGGCCGACTACCATGCGGCGGCGCACGCGGTGGCGGAGGGTGGCGTGGCGGCGTTCGCCGATCTGGAGCGCCTGTCGCACGAACTGGAGGCGGCCGACGCCTGGCGCCTCAACAGCCGTGTCGAGGAAACCCTGCAACGCCTGAACCTGGATGCGGACCTGACGATCGGGACCCTGTCCGGTGGGCTGAAAAAGCGCGTCGCGCTGGCGCGCGCGCTGGTCGCCGAGCCGGAACTGCTGTTGCTCGACGAGCCAACCAACCATCTGGACTTCTCCGCCATCGAATGGCTGGAAGGGGTGCTCAACGACTACCGCGGCGCGCTGGTGTTCATCACCCACGACCGGCGCTTCCTCGACAACGTCGCCAATCGCATTATCGAGCTCGATCGAGGTGTGTTGCGCGAATATCAGGGTAATTTCAGCACTTATCAAAGCAAAAAGGCCGAGCAACTCGAGGTCGAGGCGGTGCACAACCGCAAGTTCGACAAGTTCTGGCGTCAGGAGGAGGTGTGGATCCGCAAGGGCATCGATGCACGCCGCACACGTAACGAGGGCCGGGTGCGGCGGCTGGAGCAGTTGCGTCGCGTTCGTGAGGCGCGTATCGCGCATCAGGGCCAGGTCGGTTTCCGTCTCGACGCCGGCGAGCGTTCCGGGAAGACGGTCGCCGAGCTGGACCACGTGACCTACGGTTTTGGCGATCGCGTATTGGTCCGCGATTTTTCCACCACCATCCTGCGCGGCGACAAGCTGGGGCTGCTCGGGCCCAACGGTTCCGGCAAGACTACGCTGATCCGTCTCATCCTCGGCGAAATCGAGCCGCAGTCGGGGTGGGTCAAACAGGGTACCAGGCTCGAGGTCGCGTATTTCGACCAGTTTCGCAACCAGCTCGACGACAGCGCGACCCTCGTCGACACCATCTCGCCGGGTTCCGATTACGTCGAAATCGGCGGGCAGAAGAAGCATGTCATCAGCTATCTCGAAGAATTCCTGTTTCCCGCCGAGCGGGCGCGCGCCAAGGTTTCGGCGCTGTCGGGGGGCGAACGGAATCGTCTGTTGCTGGCGCGCCTGTTCGCGCGGCCGGCCAATCTATTGGTACTGGACGAGCCGACCAACGACCTTGACATCGACACGCTCGAACTACTGGAGCAACTGCTGCAGGACTATCCCGGTACGGTCATCCTCGTCTCGCACGACCGCACCTTCCTCGACAATGTGGTGACGCAGTCCATCGTGTTCGAAGGAGAGGGGCGGCTGACCGAGATCGTCGGCGGTTATGCCGATTGGCTGGCGTGGCGCGCGGGGCGCGAAGCCGAGGCGGCGAAATCCGCGGCGAAACCGGCGCCCAGGCCCGCGTCCATGCGTGCGCCGACGCCGAAAGCGGGCCTGAGCTTCAAGGAAGCGCGTGAGCTGGAAGCCTTGCCGGCGCACATCGAGGCGCTGGAGGCCGAGCAGGCCGGAATCGCCGCAAGGCTGTCGGACCCCGTGCTGTACCAGGGCGACCCGCAGGCGGCGACCGCGCTGCACGCCCGCACCGAAGCCATCGAGGCCGAACTCCTCGACGCCCTGACGCGATGGGAGGCGCTGGAGGCCAAGCAGGCGACCGGCGCCTGAATCGGTTCCACGTGAAACAAGCCCCGCGAGCGGGTAAAATGCCGCCATGAATTTTCCCGATTCCTTCGATGTCATCGTCGTCGGTGGCGGCCATGCCGGCACCGAGGCCGCGCTCGCGTCCGCCCGCATGGGCGCTGCGACGCTCTTGCTGACGCACAACCTCGACACGCTCGGCGCAATGTCGTGCAACCCGTCGATCGGCGGCATCGGCAAGGGGCATCTGGTCCGCGAGGTCGATGCGCTCGGCGGGGCGATGGCGCTGGCCACCGACGAAGCCGGTATCCAGTTTCGCACGCTCAATTCGTCCAAGGGTCCGGCGGTACGCGCCACCCGCGCCCAGGCCGACCGCGTGCTGTACAAGACGGCGATCCGTCGCCGGCTGGAGAGCCAGGAAAATCTCAAGGTCTTCCAGCAGGCGGTCGACGACCTGCTGCTCGAAGGCGGCCGTGTCGTCGGCGTCAGAACCCAGCTCGGCATCGTCTTTTCCGGCCGCGCCGTGGTGCTCACCGCAGGCACGTTTCTCGCTGGCCGGGTACACGTCGGGCTGGAAAACTTCCAGGCCGGGCGCATGGGCGACCCGCCCGCGGTGTCGCTCGCGGCACACCTGCGCGAACTGAGCCTGCCCGCCGGACGGCTGAAGACCGGCACCCCGCCGCGCATCGACGGGCGCACTATCGACTACGGCCGGACCCAGGCGCAGCCGGGCGATGACCCCGCGCCGGTGTTCTCCTTTATGGGCGATGCGGCGATGCATCCCGCACAGCGTCCGTGCTGGATCACCCACACGACGCCGGAAACGCACGCGATCATCCGCGGCGGACTCGACCGTTCGCCGATGTACACCGGAGTCATCGAGGGCGTGGGGCCGCGCTATTGTCCGTCGATCGAGGACAAGGTCACGCGCTTCGCCGACAAGGCGTCGCATCAGATTTTCCTCGAACCCGAGGGCCTGACCACCCACGAGATCTACCCCAACGGCATCTCGACCTCGCTGTCCTTCGACGTACAACTCGCCGTCGTGCGCTCGATTCCGGGACTGGAACGCGCGCACATCCTGCGTCCCGGCTACGCGATCGAGTATGACTACTACGATCCGCGCAACCTGAAAGCCTCGTTGGAAACCAGGTCGATCGCCGGGCTGTTCTTTGCGGGGCAGATCAACGGCACCACCGGCTACGAGGAGGCCGCCGCACAGGGCTTGCTTGCCGGCATCAACGCCGCCCTGCAGGTGCAGGGCAGGGACGCCTGGACACCGGGCCGCCACGAAGCGTATCTGGGCGTGCTGGTCGACGATCTCATCACGCGCGGCGTTTCGGAACCCTACCGCATGTTCACCAGTCGCGCCGAATACCGCCTGCAACTGCGCGAGGACAACGCCGACATGAGGCTCACGGAAGCGGGGCGCACGCTCGGCGTGGTCGACGACGCGCGCTGGGACGCGTTCAACCGCAAGCGCGACCAGGTTTCACGTGAAACCGAGCGTCTGAAGTCGACCTGGGTCAACCCGGCCATCCTGCCGGCCGCCGAGGCCACGCGCCTCATCGGTCAGCCGATCGAGCACGAGTACAGTTTGTTCGATCTGCTGCGCCGGCCGACGCTGTCGTACGCGCAGGTGTTGGCGCTGCCGGGAGGCGGGGCGGGGGTTGTGGACGCCCGTGTTGCCGAACAGGTCGAGATCGCCGCCAAGTATCAGGGCTACATCGACCGCCAGAACGAGGAGGTCGACCGGCATCGCGAACAGGAAATCCTGCGCCTGCCACCCGACCTCGACTACACGCAGTTGACGGCGCTGTCGATGGAAGTCCGTCAGCGCCTGCAGAAGGCTCGCCCCGAGACGCTCGGCCAGGCGGCGCGCATGCAGGGCGTCACGCCGGCGGCGATTTCGGTGCTGCTGATCTACGCCAAGCGCGGGTTCGCACCAAACAAAACCCAGCGCGACCCCGCGCCGGACGACGAAAAGAAGAGTGCATGAGCGTCGAATCCCAACTCAAGGCGGGTGTCGCCGCCCTCGGTCTTGCATTGCCCGGCGACGCCGCGGCAAGGCTGCTCGCCTACCTCGCGCTGCTCGACAAGTGGAACCGCGTGTACAACCTGACGGCCGTGCGCGAGGCCGAGCGCATGGTGAGCCATCATCTGCTCGATTCGCTGGCGGCGGTGTCGCATTTTCAGGGTGAAACCCTGCTCGACGTCGGCAGCGGCGGCGGGCTGCCGGGAATCCCGCTCGCCATCGCCCGCCCCGATCTCAATGTGACGCTGATCGACAGCATCGCCAAGAAGACCGCCTTCCTGCTGCAGGCCAAGGCCGAGCTGGGGCTGGCCAACCTGAGCGTGGTGACGGGGCGGGTCGAGGACTACCGGCCGGATACCGCGTTCGACCTCATCACCTCGCGCGCGTTTTCCGACCTCAGGGAGTTCGTCCTGCTGACCCGCCATCTCCTGAAACCAGGCGGCCGATGGCTGGCGATGAAGGGCCTGTATCCGCACGAAGAGGTCGCCGTGTTGCCGCCTGGCGTGAAAGTGAGCGCCGACCACGCGCTCGTCGTTCCGGGCCTCGAGGCAAACCGTCACCTGATCGTTCTGGAGTCTGCTGCATGACACGAATCATCGCCATCGCCAACCAGAAGGGCGGCGTCGGCAAGACCACCACCGCGGTCAATCTGGCGGCGAGTCTCGCCGAGCTGGGCCAGCGCGTGCTGCTCGCCGATCTCGACCCGCAGGGCAACGCGACCATGGGCGCGGGCATCCAGAAGCGCACTGCGCTGCCGACGGTGTACCAGATCCTGCTGAACCAGGTGACCGTGCGCGACGCGCGTATGCGTTCGGCACCTGGTCATTTCGACGTGATTCCCGCCAACCGCGAACTCGCCGGCGCGGAAATCGACCTTGTCAACCTGGAGCAGCGCGACCTGCGTCTGAAAGCGGCGCTGGCGCAGGTGACGGACGACTATGACTTCATCCTGATGGATTGTCCGCCGACGCTGAACCTCCTGACCGTCAACGCCTTCGCCGCGGCGCAATCGGTGCTGATCCCCATGCAGTGCGAATACTACGCGCTGGAGGGGCTCACCGACCTCGTCGCTACCATCAAGAAAGTGAAGCAGCGCCTCAACCCGACAATTCGCATCGAGGGCCTGCTGCGTGTGATGTTCGATCCACGCAGCACGCTGGCGCAGCAGGTGTCGGACGAACTGAAGACGCACTTCGGCGACAAGGTGTACGACACGGTGATCCCGCGCAACGTGCGGCTCGCCGAGGCGCCCAGCCATGGCCTGCCGGTGCTGGCCTACGACCGCCAGTGCAAGGGTGCGAAAGCTTACATGGACCTGGCCGAGGAAACGCTGAAACGCGCCGGCCTTACAGCAAGGGAGAAACAGCATGGCGAAGCCTAAGGGACTGGGACGCGGGCTCGATGCGCTGCTTTCCGGCGACGACAGTGCCGCGCCGCCGCAGGGCGACCTGCGCATGATGGCGGTGTCGCAACTGGTGCCCGGCAAGTATCAGCCGCGCACCCAGATGGACAGCGAGTCGCTGCAGGAGTTGGCCGACTCGATCCGTGCGCAAGGGCTGATGCAGCCGATTCTTGCGCGCGAAGTCGCCGGCGGCCACGAGATCATCGCCGGCGAGCGGCGCTGGCGTGCGGCGCAACTGGCCGGTCTTGCCGAAGTGCCGGTGCTGCTGCGCGAGGTCGCCGACGATGCAGTGGCGGCGATGGCGCTGATCGAGAATATCCAGCGCGAGGACCTCAACGCCATCGACGAGGCGCACGGCCTGCAGCGCCTGATCCACGAATTCGGCATGACCCACGACGCCGTCGCGCAGGCCGTCGGCAAGTCGCGTGCGGCGGTGTCCAACCTTTTGCGCCTGTTGAACCTGTCGCGCCCGGTGCAGGACATGCTCACGGCCGGCCTCATCGAAATGGGGCATGCACGCGCGTTGTTGCCGCTTGCGGCGGCACAGCAGCGCGAACTGGCGCACGAAGTCGAGACGCGCGGCCTGTCGGTGCGCGAGGTCGAACGCCGCGTCGCACGACTGAAGGATCCTGCCGTCGCGGCGGCGAAAAAAAAACCGGCGTCGCGCGACATCCTGCGCTTGGAGGAAGCCTTGTCCGACGCGCTCGGCATGACCGCGCACGTAACGACCACGCGCACCGGCGGCGGCCGCCTCACCCTGCACTTCGCCAGCGCGGAGGAACTCGAAGGCCTGCTGTCGCGCCTCGACATCCGGCTTTGAGCGCCGGCGTTGACGCGCTGGCGGTGCAGCATAAAATCAGTATATGCTGAATTCGTCATCAAGCAACTTGATGGTTGCATAGATCGTACTAATTTTTATATAATCCAAAGTTAATGATTTTCGGCCCCCCCACTCCTGTGCGCCGGGTCGCGCGCGCGCAGGCGGTGCTAGCCCCCGTCGCAGCGGTCATCGGCGGTGCAGGCGCGGGTGTGGGGGTTGGCGCGGCCCTGCTGTATGGCGCGCTGGCGGCAGTCGCGGTCACGCTGGTACTGGTATGGCGCGAACGGCAGTCGATGCGGCATCCGGGCTGGGATCAGCGCCGCTTGCTAAGGCTCTTCATCCGCGCGGGTCTCGAGCGCATGCTGATGCTGGGCGTACTGTTGTACGCGGGGCTCGTGCTGCTGGCGTTGCAGCCGCTGCCGCTGCTGCTGGGGCTGGTGCTGGCTCAGTTCGGCTGGCTGGCGGCGCTGGGTCGCAAGTGAAGCGCAGAATGACGGCAGGTCGGTTCTGAATGAGTGCCGTGGTATTCATTCAAAACCTACTTTCGAATTGTTTCCACCATGGCTTCGGACTACGCGTCTTCGGGCGAATACATCAAGCACCACCTGCAGAATCTCACCTACGGCAAGCTCCCAGCCGGCTTTGAACGCCACGATGGCGACGTGCTCGCCACAACGACCTGGACCTTCGCGCACGGCGCGAACGAGGTTCAAGCCATGGGCTTCTGGTCGATCAACGTCGACAGCATGCTGTTCTCCATCGGGCTTGGCGCACTGTTCCTCTACTTCTTCTACGCCGCGGCGAAAAAAGCCACGGCGGGCGTGCCCTCCGGCCTGCAGAACTTCGTCGAGTGGGTAATCGAATTCATCGACAACTCGGTACGCGGCTCGTTCTCGCACCGCAACGCCCTGGTCGCGCCGCTCGCCCTGACCGTGTTCATGTGGGTGTTTCTCATGAACCTCATGGACCTGCTGCCCGTCGACTGGGTGCCGTATGCGGCTGGCATGGCCGGCGTCCCCTACCTCAAGATCGTGCCGTCGACCGATCCCAACGTCACCTTCGGCCTGGCGCTGTCGGTGTTCGCGCTGGTGCTCTACTACAGCGTCAAGATGAAGGGCGCGGGCGGCTTTTTCTCCGAGCTTGCGTTCCAGCCCTTCCCCAAGTTCCTCTTCCCGGTCAACCTCCTGCTCGAGGGCGTCGGCCTCATCGCCAAGCCGATTTCGCTCTCGCTGCGTCTGTTCGGCAACATGTACGCCGGTGAAATGATTTTCATCCTGATCGCACTGATGTTCGGCGGCGGCTGGGTCCTCGGCCTGTTCGGCGGCGTGCTGCAGTGGGCGTGGGCGGTGTTCCACATCCTCATCATCACGCTGCAGGCCTTCATCTTCATGACGCTGACCATCGTCTATCTCGACATGGCGCACGCCGAGCATCATTGAGCGCACGCAACCCGGTTCCCTCTTCGACTTTCAATCATTCAACTTCTCAGGAGCAACAAATGGAAATGACTCAAGCCGTGCTGTATATCGCTGGCGCCCTCATGATGGGCCTGGGCGCGCTCGGTGCCGCGGTTGGCATCGGCATCCTCGGTGGCCGCTTTCTCGAGGGTGCGGCGCGTCAGCCCGAGCTGATCCCGATGCTGCGCACGCAGTTCTTCATCGTCATGGGTCTGGTCGACGCCGTGCCGATGATCGCCGTCGGTCTGGCGATGTACGTGCTGTTCGCCGTTGCCGGCTAAGTCGCGGGTTGATGCGGAACTCCCTCTAACCCCCGATACGTAAAGGTGCGGAAATGAACTTCAACGCAACTTTGATCGGCCAGTCCATCACCTTCGTGATCTTCGTGTGGTTCTGCATGAAGTTCGTGTGGCCGCCGATCGTGAACGCGCTGGACGCGCGCAGGAAACAGATCGCCGACGGCCTGGCGATGGCCGATCGCGGCCGCAACGAGCTGGAACTGGCCTCGCGCAAGGCCGGCGACCATCTGCGCGATGCCAAGGCGCAGGCCGCCGAGGTGATCGGCCAGGCCGAGAAACGCGCTGCGCAGATCATCGAGGACGCGAAGCAGGCTGCCAGAGAAGAAGGCGACCGGCAACTCGCCGCGGCGCAGGGCAACATCGTGCAGGAAGCCAACCGCGCGCGCGAGGCGCTGCGCGAGCAGGTGGCCGCGCTGGCGGTGGCCGGCGCGGAAAAGATCCTGCGCCGCGAGGTCGACGCGCAGACCCATGCCGACCTGCTGGGTCAGCTGAAAGCCGAGCTGTAAGCCATGAGCGAACTGTCTACCCTGGCGCGCCCCTATGCCGAGGCGGTATTCCGCCTGGCGCAGAGCGAGGACGATCTGGCCGGCTGGTCGGCGCGGCTGGCGGCACTTGCCGCCATCGCGGCCGATGCGCAGATGGCGCGCCTGATCGCCGATCCTGCAGTGGACGCGGCGCGCGCAGCGAGCCTGATGGTCGAGGTGGCCGGCAGCGATCTCGGCGCGCGCGGCGCCAACTTCGTGCAGGTTCTGGCGGACAACGACCGCCTGGCGCTGTTGCCGGAAATTGCCCGCCGCTTCGAGGCGCTGCGGGCGGAGGCCGAAGGCACCCTCGAAGCCAGCATCACCAGCGCGCAGCCGCTCACACCGCAACAGGTCGAAGAACTGGTCGACGCGCTCAAGGCGAAATTCCAGCGCGCGGTCACTGCCCGGGTGGCGGTCGATGCCGATCTCATCGGCGGTGCCGTGATCGCCATCGGCGACCAGGTGATGGACGGCTCGGTGAAAGGGCGGCTGCAGCGCATGGCTTTCGCCCTGCAGGGCTGAACGGCGCCGGGCGTACCCAACCCATATTTATCGGAACCTCACGGTTCGGAGAACAGACATGCAATTGAATCCAAGTGAAATCAGCGAACTGATCAAGGCCAGGATCGAGAATCTGGGCGCCTCCAGCGAGTTGCGCACCCAGGGCACCATCGTCTCGGTTACCGACGGCATTGTGCGTATCCACGGCCTGTCCGACGTCATGTCGGGCGAGATGATCGAACTGCCGGGCAACACCTTCGGCGTGGCCTTGAACCTCGAGCGCGACTCGGTCGGCGCGGTGATTCTGGGCGACTACGAGCACATCAAGGAAGGCGACGTCGCCAAGTGCACCGGGCGCATTCTCGAGGTGCCGGTGGGACGCGGCCTGCTCGGCCGCGTGGTGAACGCGCTGGGCCAGCCGATCGACGGCAAGGGCCCGGTGCCTGCGGACAATACCATGCCCATCGAGCGCATCGCACCGGGCGTGATCGACCGCAAATCGGTCGACCAGCCGGTGCAGACCGGCCTGAAGTCGATCGACGCCATGGTGCCGATCGGCCGCGGCCAGCGCGAGCTGATCATCGGCGACCGCCAGACCGGCAAGACAGCCGTCGCCATCGACGCCATCATCAACCAGAAGGGCACCGGCGTGAAGTGCATCTACGTCGCGGTCGGCCAGAAGGCGTCGTCGATCGCCAACGTGGTGCGCAAACTCGAAGCACACGGCGCCATGGACCACACCATCGTGGTTGCCGCG
>JANJXF010000197.1 GCA_024709165.1 Thiobacillus sp.
GTTTCGACGAACTGTGGTTCAGCGAGCAGGCGGAAAAGGTGCGTGGCCTGGTGCGCACCTGCCCCAAGAACTGCTGGATGGTGGGCACCGCGGCGCCGGTGATGAAGAAATACATCAAGCACCCGACGTCGTGGGTGGTGAAGAACAAGCTCAAATCGATGCTCGGCAAGCCGGTCTGCATCGACGATGTGCCGCATTTCGACGTCGGCCAGGATCCCTTGCAGGGCAATTTGAGAGAAGGCACGGGGGCGGCGCAGAAGGTGACGTTCCAGCGGCGCGAACCCGAGGTGGTGCTGTCCGAAGCCGAACTGGCCGAAATGCTGCGCGCGGACTGAACTGTGGGGGGCGCGCGACGACCGTTGAAGGTCATGATGCTCGGCCTGCGCGGCTTCCCCAACGTGCAGGGCGGGGTGGAGACGCATGCCGAGCACCTGTGTCCGCTGCTGGTGGAGCTGGGCTGCGACGTCACCGTACTGGCGCGCTCGCCGTATCAGCCGAAAGACATCGGCCCGGTGTGGAAGGGCGTGAAGTTCGTCTCCCTGTGGGCGCCCAGATCGAAAGGGCTGGAAGCCATCCTGCACAGTCTTCTCGGCGTGCTGTACGCGGCGGTGAAGCGTCCGGACATCCTGCACATCCAGGCGATCGGCCCCGCCATCATGACCCTGCCGGCGCGGCTGCACGGCCTGCGCGTGGTGGTGACCCACCATGGGCCGGATTACGACCGCCAGAAGTGGGGGCGCTTCGCGAAGTGGGTGCTGCAAACCGGCGAGCGGTTGGGGATGCGCTGGTCGAATGGGCGCATCGTGATTTCAGAGGTGATCCGCAGCCTGGTGCGCGGCAAGCACGGGCGCGAGAGCACGCTGATTCCCAACGGCGTCGTGCTGCCGGCGCTGCCGGACACCACGGCCGCACCGTCGGCGTTCGGTCTGGAGTCGGGGAAGTATGTCGTCCTGGTGAGCCGCCTGGTGCCCGAGAAACGCCATTTCGATCTCATCGAAGCCTTCCGCCGCGCAACCCTGCCCGGCTGGAAGCTCGCCATCGTCGGCGCGTCGGACCATCCCGACGCCTATGTGAAGCAGGTGCTCGACACCGCCGCGGCAACCCCCGGCGTCGTGTGCACGGGCCTGCAGACCGGCCAGGCACTGCGCGAGCTGTACGCGCACGCCGGCATCTTCGTGCTGCCATCGTCGCACGAGGGCCTGCCCATCGCCATGCTGGAAGCCCTGTCTTACGGCCTGCCCGTCGTCGCCAGCGACATTCCCGCCAACGTCGAGGTGGGGTTGCCGGACGCGCACTATTTCCCGTTGGGGAACGTCGAGGCGCTCGCTACGCGGCTGCGCGAATTCGCCGCGCAGCCGTTGACGTTTGAAGCGCGCGACGCACGGCGCGCGTGGGTGTCGGCACGCTACGACTGGCACGACATCGCGCGGCGCACGCTGGCGGTGTACGAGGCGATTGCGTCGGGCGTTGAGCCCGGGCGCTGAGCGATCACGTTTTTGTGGAGGCCCGCCCTCGGACCGGTGGGGTGATGGTTCAACTCGGCAACGCTTTCGCCGTGGAAGCCGATGACATTCTGTATGCCGGCAATGTGACCGATGAAACGGCCGTCCTCATCGCTGTATTCGACCCGGGCAGCGAACCTTTTACCCCGGATTGTCCCTCACCCCCTTCTCCCCGCTGGCGGGGGTGGGGTTGGGGGGGGGTAAACGGACTGGGCCAACCGGGTTGCCAGTGGATACGCCCTCACCCCGGCCCTCTCCCGCTTGCGGGAGAGGGAGAAAGCCTGCCCATGCACTACGTTTGATGCCCAATGGACAATTTGGGTTTATGTGTCATCTTGCTCAGCAG
>JANJXF010000105.1 GCA_024709165.1 Thiobacillus sp.
GCGCTCGACCTGGCGGAGCGCATGCGCGGTGCGCTGTAGCGCGCTGCTCGCGCTGGCCGCGCTGCTGGCGGCCGGCGGCGCCGTCGCCGAAACGCTGCCGCTGCGCGTCGGCCTCCACGCCTTCCAGACCGAAGTCGCGGCCACGCCGGCGGCCCGCGCACGCGGGCTGATGGGCCGCACGCATCTTGCCGCCGACGCCGGCATGCTGTTCGTGTTCGAGGCGCCCGGCCGTCACTGCTTCTGGATGCGCGACACGCCGCTGCCGCTGACGATCGCCTTCATCGACGCCGCCGGACGCATCGTCGCCTTCGCCGACATGACACCGCGCAGCGAAGTGCTGCACTGCCCACCCGCCGACATCCGCTACGCGCTGGAAGTGCGCCAGGGCGAGTTCGGCCGCCGCGGCATCCGGCCCGGCACGACGGTCGACGGCCTGCCGCGCTGATCAGGGCGCGATCGCCAGCACCCGCAGTTCGGCGACATTGCCTTCGTCGTCGCCGCGCAGCACGCGCACCGGCAGGTAGTGACGGTCGATCGCCAGCCACACCTCGAAACGCCCCTCGGTGTCGGCCACCCGCGCGAGATGGAGGGTGCGCAGCGGCCCGAGGGCGCTGTCCAGGATGGCCTCGCCGCGCGACTCGAAGGTGTAGGCACGCAGCCTCTTGCCGTTGAACACCGTATAACGCACCGGCCCGTCGGGCGGCGCGGTGAGCGCGAGCTGGAACAGCACGCTCAGCAAGTCCTGCGCGCCCCCGGCACCATCGAGATGCCGCGGCGCACCGCGCGTCGGAGTGAGGGTGAGGCGCGCGGCGGCGTGATCGAAATGCGCGCTGCTGCGCCGCTCGCCACGCTGATCCCAGAATTCCTCCGGTTGCAGGCCGGCGGGCGTGATGCGGCCGTGACTCGTCTGCACCAGCCGGCCGCGGTAGAACATCCCGGCGAGCCCGGTGGCCGACGCCACGCTGGTGAGCGTGTAACGCTCGCCGTCGTTCACCCACACCACGGTCTGCTCGCCACTGGCAAAGCCGTAGTGCACGCCAAAACGCATGTCGATGCGCGGCGGCAGCGGATTGAGCGGGGGCGGCCCTTCCACGGCGGGTGCCGGCTCATCCGTCACCTCGGCGATGGGTGCGGGCGCGAGCGGAGTCTCCTCTGCCGCGGCATCGGCTGCGTCGCTTTCCGGCACCGGCTCCACGGCCGCTTCGGCTGGCTGAAGCGCGACGTGCTCCGGGGGCGCCTCGGCTGGCGCGACGGATTCCATCGGCGCGGGCGACGGTGCCGGTTGCGGCCGCCGCCGAGGCGCGGGTACAGGGGGCGCAACGGCGCGCGCACGCTCGACCAGGCGCGCTTCGATTGCGGGCGTCTCGGCGGGAACCTCCCAGGCGGGCAGTCGCGCGGACAATCCGCCGAGCAGCGCCGCGTGCAGCAGCACGGACGCGACCAGCGCCAGCCACCCCGCACGCGCGCCGCGCTCCATGCGCCTCAGCCGCCGACGCTGGCGCGCACCAGGTGCTGCTCGACAGTCACGCCGTCCTCGACCACGCGCACGCGCACCGGCAGATTGCCGCGCGCCGGCGCGACCCACACGGTGACCGCCTTCTGCCCGGCCGCTTCGGCGATTCGCTCATAGCGGCGCGTCGCCAGCGCGCCGAGGGGCGTATCGAGGGTGCCGCCGTCGGCGCCGGTGTAGTGATAATCGTTGAGGTCGCGCCCACTCACCACCTGCACCCGATAGTCGGCGGGCAGCGCAGGCAGGAACATGAACTGGTAGAGCTGCGACAGCTGATCCTGCGCACCGGATGCGAGGCCGTTCGCCTCACGGGTTTCGCCCTTGTAGGTCCAGGCGATGTGCTGCCGGTCCCAGTCGAGCCGGGCGGCCGCGAGCTTGTCCGGCGCGTCGCTGCGCGCGTGGCTGAATGCGTCCGGCCGCAGGCCCTCTGGGGTGACGCGGCCGCGGCTTTCGAGGCGGATCGTGCCGGGCCACAGGCGCGCCAGCGCGCCGCGTGCACGCGAGGTGCTCACCAGCGTGTAGCGGATACCGCTGCGGACAAAGCTGTCGGTGACTTCACCGAGCTTCAGACCGTTGCGCGAGAGATCGTAGACCAGTTCCATCCGCTGCGGTGGCGCCGCGTGGGCCGCCGCAGCGAACAGGGCCAATGCCAGCAGGAGGCGCTTGCGCATGTTCACATTCCGATAGTCAATACGGACTGTGACGTCGAATCGTCCTTCAAGTTTACCCGGCCATGATTGTTTACCAGCCGGCCCTCGGCAAACCAGCGGATGGCCTGGGGATAGATGCGGTGCTCCTGGGCCAGCACGCGCGTCGCCAGTGTATCGGGCGTGTCGTCGGCACGCACCGGCACCGCGGCCTGGATGACGATGGGACCGTGATCGAGTTTGTCGGTGACGAAATGCACGGTGCAGCCGTGCACCTTGACGCCCTCTTCGAGCGCGCGCTCGTGCGTGTCGAGGCCGGGAAACATCGGCAGCAGCGAGGGGTGGATGTTGAGCAAACGCCCCTCGAACCGCGCGATGAACGCTGGACTCAGGATGCGCATGTAACCGGCGAGCACGACGAGATCCGCGCGCTGGTGCTCGATTTCCTCGGCGAGCCGCGCGTCGAACGCAGCGCGGTCGGGGATGGTCTTGTGGTCGAGCGCGATCGCCGTAATGCCGCGTTCGCGCGCGTAGTCGAGCCCCGCGGCCTCTGGACGGTTGCTGATCACCGCGACGATCTCGATCGGCAGCCCCGCTTCGACGATGGCGCGCAGGTTGCTGCCACGTCCGGAAATCAGGACGACGACGCGGCAGGTCATGCGTAGATCACTTGCTCCGCGCCAGCGGGACGCGCGACGATTTCGCCGATCCGCCACACCGTCTCGCCGGCGGCTTCGAGTTGCGCCTGTGCCGCGGCGACGTCGGCCGCCGACACCACCACGCACAGGCCGATGCCGCAGTTGAAGGTGCGCAGCATCTCGCCCGCCTCGACATTGCCGACCCGTTGCAGCCAGTCGAACAGCGGCGGGCGCGTCCACCTCATCGGGTCGACGCGCGCGGCGACGCCTTGCGGCAGGCAGCGCGGCAGGTTGCCGGTGATGCCGCCGCCGGTGATGTGCGCCATGCCCTTCACCGAAAGTTTTTCCATGAGGGCGAGCATCGGCTTCACATAGATGCGCGTAGGCGCCATGACGGCATCGGCGAAGGGGCGGCCGTGAAAATCCGCGTGCAAGTCGATGCCGGACACCTCGATCAGTTTGCGGACGAGCGAGTAGCCGTTGGAGTGCGCGCCGGACGACGCCAGTCCGAGCACGACATCGCCGGGAACGATGTCCTGGCCGCCGATCAGCTTGCTCTTTTCCACCACGCCGACGGCAAAGCCGGCAAGATCGTATTCGCCGTCGGCATACATGCCGGGCATTTCCGCGGTCTCACCGCCAATCAGTGCGCAGCCGGCCTGCTCGCAACCCTTGGCGATGCCGGCGATGACGGCTTCGGCGGTATCCAGCGCCAACTTGCCGGTGGCGAAATAGTCGAGGAAGAAGATCGGCTCGGCGCCGGAAACGAGGATGTCGTTCACGCTCATGGCGACGAGGTCGATGCCGATGGTGTCGTGGCGGTCGAGGGTGAAAGCCAGCTTCAGCTTGGTGCCGACGCCGTCGGTGCCGGACACCAGCACGGGTTCCTTGTACTTCTTCGAGATCTCGATCAGTGCGCCGAAGCCGCCGATACCGGCGAGCACTTCGGGACGCATCGTGCGCCGGGCATGCGGCTTGATGCGTTCGACCAGCGCATCGCCGGCGTCGATGTCGACCCCGGCATCTTTGTAGGAAATGGAAGACACGCCCCGCTCCGGATGCAAAAGTGCGCTATTTTAGCGCCTATGTCCGTGACCCGCCCACTCAACGTTCCCTGGTTCGCGCTGGCCCTGCTGCTGCTCACGGGCTGGCTGGTCTATCTGCTGGGGCCCATCCTCACGCCCTTCCTCGCCGGCGCGCTGCTCGCCTATATCTTCGACCCGCTGGTCGACCGTCTGCAGGCGCGCGGCGTGTCGCGCACCACCGGGACCGTGCTGGTCATCGTGATTGCGGGCCTTGCGGTGTTCGCCCTGCTGCTGGTGGCGCTGCCGTTGTTCCAGGGACAGATCGCCGAATTGTCGCAGCGCGTACCGGCCGCGCTCGACCTCTTGCAGTCGCGCTTTCTGCCGTGGCTGGCCGCGACTTTCGGCGTCAACGTCGAATTCGATCTGGCCACTCTCAAGGCCTGGCTCACCGACAAGGCCACACGACGCGGCGCGGACTGGCTGCCGACCTTACAAACCGGCGCACTCGCCATCGTCGGCGTGCTCGCCAATCTGCTGCTGATCCCGGTGGTGATGTTCTATCTGCTGAAGGATTGGGATCTCATGGTTGCACGCGTCGCCAGGTTGACGCCACGCGGCTGGATGGGCGCGGTGGCACGCATCGCGCGGGCGATGGACGCGGTGGTCGGTGAATTCCTGCGCGGCCAGATGGCGGTGATGGCAACCCTGTCGCTGTATTACGTCGCTGCATTGTGGGCGGCGGGGCTGGATTACGCGCTGCCGATCGGTCTCCTCACCGGCGTGCTGTCCTTCGTGCCCTTCCTCGGCTTCGGCCTGGGGATGATTCTCGCCCTGCTCGTCGCGTTGCTGCAGTTCGGCGACTGGGCCGGCATCGTCTGGGTCGCCGGCATCTATCTTGTGGGCCAGCTGCTGGAAAGCTACGTCATCACTCCGCGCCTGGTCGGCGAACGCGTCGGCCTGCACCCAGTGGCGGTGATCTTCGCGCTGGCTGCATTCGGCCAGCTGTTCGGCTTCGTCGGCGTGCTGCTGGCAGTGCCGCTGGCGGCGGTACTGCTCGTTGCACTGCGCGAACTGCACGCGGCCTACGAAGCAAGCGCCTTCTACCGCGGCGGCTATAATGCGCCCTCGTCCGCACACACCGCTCCCGCCATGACCGCCCCGCTTCTCGAATCGCGCATCCTGTCCCTGCCGCGTGTGCATCGCGGCAAGGTGCGCGACATCTACGCCGTCGGCGACGACAAGCTGCTGATCGTCACCACCGACCGCCTGTCCGCGTTCGACGTGGTCATGCCGACCCCCATCCCCGGCAAGGGCGAGGTGCTGACGAAGGTCTCGGCGTTCTGGTTCGACAGGCTGAAACACATCGTACCGAGCCAGGCGCTCGATATCGCGCCGGAGTCCGTGGTGGCGGAAAACGAGCGCGATCAGGTGGCGGGACGTGCGATCGTGGTGAAGAAACTGAAGGCCCTGCCCATCGAGGCGATCGTGCGCGGCTATCTGGTCGGCTCGGGCTGGAAGGAATACCAGGCGAGCCAGTCGGTATGCGGCATTCCACTGCCGCCGGGCCTTGCCCAGGCCGACCGCCTGCCGGAACCGATCTTCACCCCCTCGACCAAGGCGGCGGTCGGCGCGCACGACGAAAACATCAGCTTCGACGACACGGCCCACCTGATCGGCACCGAACTCGCCGCCCAGGTACGCGATGTCAGCCTTGCACTATATAAGGCAGCCGCAGAGTATGCGCTCACTCGTGGCATCATCATCGCCGATACCAAGTTCGAGTTCGGGCTCGACGACGCGCGCCGTCTGGTGTGGATCGACGAGGCGCTGACGCCGGATTCCTCGCGCTTCTGGCCGGCCGACCAGTACCGTCCGGGCAGCAACCCGCCCAGCTTCGACAAGCAGTTCGTGCGCGACTGGCTGGAGGCCAGCGGCTGGAACAAGCAGCCGCCCGGCCCTGCGCTGCCGCCGGACATCGTCGGCAGAACCAGCGAGAAATACCGCGACGCGATGGTCCGGCTGCTGGGATAACGCTTCACGTTCGGCCGCCGCCGCGCTAAAGTTGAACATTGGCGGGTCGATATCCTGGAGAAACCCCGCCTTTTCAACCCGAAAGGTGAACACCGTGCCCGCCGAGCCGCTACGCATCGTTGTCCCCGCCTCGCCTCCCACACCGAGCCGCAGTGCGCGCACACGCGGCGGCGCGCGCGTGGTCATCCTCGATGACCGCGCCACGGCGCGCAACCTGCTCGAGGGGCTGGCGCGCTCGCTCGAACCCGGCGTCGTGGTGGAAAGTTTCGCCGACCCCTACGCGGCATTGGAACAGATGCAGCGCGCCACGCCGGACCTCATCATCACCGACTACCGCATGCCGGGCATGGACGGCATCGAGCTCACCCGCCGCGTGCGCGCCGAACCCGCGCTGGCCGACATACCCATCATCATCGTCACCGTGGTGGGGGATCGCCAGATCCGCTACCAGGCTCTGGAGAACGGCGCCACCGATTTTCTCACCCGCCCGATCGACCCGCAGGAATGCCGTGCCCGCTGCATCAACCTGCTGGCCTTGCGGCGCAACCAGAAAATGGTCGCCGACCGCGCCCAGTGGCTGGAAGACCAGGTGATGCTGGCGACGCGCGAGGTGCGCATGCGCGAGCGCGAAACCCTGCTGAAGCTCGCCAAAGCCGGCGAATACCGCGACGAGGATACCGGCAACCACATCCTGCGCATGGCGAGATACGCGCGCCTGATCGCCGAGGAGCTCAAGCTCACCGCGATGGAATGCGACGAGATCGAGGCCGCCGCGCCGATGCACGACATCGGCAAGATCGGCATCCCCGATCACATCCTGCTCAAACCGGGGCGCCACACGCTGGAGGAGCAGAAACTCATGCGCCGGCATCCGCTCATCGGCCACGAGATTCTCGCCGACAGCCCCTCGCGCTACCTGCAGATGGGCGCGGTGATCGCGCTCGGCCACCACGAGCGCTTCGACGGCAGCGGCTATCCGCTCGGCCTTGCCGGCGATGCCATCCCGCTGCCGGCGCGCATTGTCGCGGTGGCCGACGTGTTCGACGCCCTCATGTCGAAGCGTCCCTACAAGGAGGCATGGACGTTCCAGGATGCACTGGCCTACATCCAGTCCGAACGCGGCGGGCATTTCGATCCGGCCTGCGTGCGCGCCTTCGAATTGCGCATCGACGGCATCGCCGCGATCGTGCGCGAGCTGGGCGAGCCGGCCTGAGCGCCTTGCCGATGGCTGCCCGCCTGTCCCGTCCCGCCTTGTTCGACGCCCTGCGCACGCGACTGCGGGCACGGCCGGACACCGAATTCCAGCAGGCACTGATCCGCTTCGTCATCGTCGTCGGCTTCTACCTGTATTTCGCGCTCAGCGACCTCGGCCACAGCGCAGCCATCGAGGCGCAGGTGCACTGGCTCGGGCTGTCGCTTTCCCTCGTCTCGCTGGCGCTGCTGCTCGGTTGCCTCGTCGACCCGCGCGTCTCGGTGCCGCGCCGCAGCCTCGGCATGGCGCACGACTTCCTGGTCGCCACCTACATGCTGGCGATCACCCAGGAAACCGGTGCGCCCGTCGTCGCCGTCTATCTGTGGGTGACGCTCGGCAACGGCTTCCGCTACGGCATGCCGTATCTGCTGGCGTCGACGCTCGCCTCGGCGGCGGGCTTCGTCGTCGTCTACCAGGTCAACCCCTTCTGGCAAGCCCACACGCCGCTGTGGTGGGGCATGTGGCTCACCCTGGTGGTGGTGCCGCTGTATGCGGCGAGCCTCCTGCGGCAACTGCACAGCGCGGTGCAGCGCGAAAAGGAAGCGAGCCAGGCCAAGTCCAGTTTTCTCGCCAACATGAGCCACGAACTGCGCACACCCCTGAACGGCGTGATCGGCGTCGCCGACCTGCTCGACGAAACGCCGCTCGACAAGGAACAGAAGGAATACGCACACATCATCCGCGCCTCTGCCCACACCCTGCTCGAACTCATCGACAAGGTACTCGATATCTCGCGCATCGAGGCCGGCCGACTCGCTTCGACCGAGGAGGATTTCGATCTGCATCGCACGGTCAACGGCACGGTGGCGATGATGGAAGCGCAGGCGCGCACGAAACGTCTGACGCTTGCCGTCCACATCGCGCCGCAGACGCCCTTCCATCTGCACGGCGACGCGCGCCACCTGCGCCAGATCCTCATCAACCTCATCGGCAACGCGATCAAGTTCACCGAGCTGGGGCGGGTCGACGTCTACGTGCGCCCAGTCGGACGCGGCCAGCCGCAGCGCCTGCGCTTCGAGATCGTCGACACCGGCATCGGCATGTCGGAGGAGGCGCAGACGCGCATCTTCGACAGCTTCACCCAGGCCGACCAGACCATCACCCGCCGCTTCGGCGGCACCGGCCTGGGCACCACCATCGCCAAGCAGCTGGTGGAAAATCTCGGTGGACGGATCGGTGTGCACAGCCGCGTGGGCGAGGGCACCACCTTCTGGTTCGAGCTGCCGTTCGCGCTGCAGACCGTGCAGCCGGACGTCGAGGCGGCACAGTTCGACACGCCGATGCGCGTCGCCCTGCTCGCCGGCAGCGAGCTCGCGGCGCGGTTGCAGAGCGTGATCCGCACCTGGGGCGGTGAGGCGGTCCCCGCCGAGAACGCGGCCCGACTCGCCGCGCAGCTCGCGACATGGGCCAGCACCGGCCAGCCGGCAGGCGCGATCGTGGTCGAACGCACCACCGTGCCGGGCGATGCGGCGGCCTTCCTGCACCTGCTGCGAGACGATCCGGCGCTCACCGCCCTGCCGGCGATCCTCATCGAATCCGATACAGGCATCCCGCCCTCGCATGACGCCCAGTTCCTGCGCGAAGGCTACGCCTCGGTGCTACGCACGCCGATCAATCCGACCCTGCTGTTCAACGCGATCCACGCCGCGGTGAGCCACGACATGCCACCCAACGTGGTGTCGCTGGCCGCACGTTTCCAGGCCCAGTCCGGTCTGAATGCGCGCCTGTCCATTCTCGTCGCGGAAGACAGCCCGGTAAACCAGCGCGTCGTGCGCGGGATGCTCGAACATGCAGGGCACGCGGTCACCATCGCCCGCGACGGCGAGGAAGCGCTGGCCTTGCTCGAATCCGGCGAACATGCGTTCGACCTCGCGGTCGTCGACATGCACATGCCCCTGCTGTCCGGCCCGGAGGTGGTGCAGCGCTGGCGCTTCATGGAAAGCGGCCGCCTGCCGATCGTCATGCTCACCGCCGATGCGCGCAGCGAAGCGCAGGCGGCAAGCGAAGCAGCCGGAGCGGACGCCTTTCTTACCAAGCCGGTGAACAGCCGCGAGCTCATCGACATCATTGCTCGATTCGCCCGCCAGCAGGCGCCGGCTGCGGCTCCCGCACCGGCGGTGGTCGATGCGATCGAACTCGACGAGCGCGTGCTCGACGAGCTGGCGCAGCTGGGTGGCGCTGCCTTCGTCGAGGATCTGCTCGCCAGCTTCGAAGCAGACAGCGCGCGCGCCCTGCGCGACATCGAGCGCGCCGCCGAGGCCCAGGATTACAGCCAGTGGCACCACCAGCTGCACATGTTGAAAGGCGGCGCCAGCGACGTCGGGGCCGTACTCCTCGCGCAGCGCTGCGCCGAGGGGGAGCGCATCAAGCCGTTCGAGCTGGCGAGCGAGCTGGCGACCGAACGTCTGGCGCGTGTGCGCGAGGCCCTGGCGCAGGCACAGGCCGCGCTGGCAGCCTACCAGGCGACCCGGCTACACGCCGAGAGCCTCTGAGGCGGCGCGCCCGTCAACACCGGCACGACTGGTCTGGCGGCTCACCAGCCGTTCCATCATGCGCAGATCCCTGGCCTCCAGCCGCAGCGCGGCATCGACCCAGATTTCCGTGATGTGTACCAGCTCAACGTAGGAAACGGGCTGGCTGATCTCGCGCGCGGCGCGCAGCGCCAGGATGCCGTTGCGCGACTTCTCCTCGCGCCGGATGGCATCGTGCACCGCGGCCTCGCCCTCGCCCGGCTCGGCGAGCACATCCACCACGCCCATGTCATGGAGTTCTTCGGCGAGGTAGAGCTTGCCGCTGCGGATGATGCGCTCGGCCATGTGATGACCGACGCGGCGACCGAGGAAGGTCATCGCGCCCATGCCGGGGAACAGGTTGAAGAGGATCTCCGGCAGACCCATCCTCGCGCCACGTTCGGCGACGAGCACATTGGCCGCCAGTGCACTTTCGAAGCCGCCGCCGAGCGCCTGCCCCTGCACCAGCGCGATGCTGGTCACCCCGGCGAGGCCGAGTGCGGTGTGCACCGCATACGAGCAGTCGATGCAGGCCATGGCGTAGCGCAGCAGCGCCTCGCGGTCGCGTGCGGCGATATGCCGCATGAAAAGGTCGAGGTCCCCCCCCAGACTGAAGGTGTCCGGCACGCTCGACGCCAGCACGAAATACTTCACCGCCGCACGCGCCGGGTCGGCGTGGCTCGCCGTCATGTCCTGCCCCCAGGCCAGCAGTTCGCCGAGCAGCGTCGGGGTGAAACACGGTCGCGGCGAGGCGTGCATGTAACCCCAGGCGATCTGCGACGGCGCATCGAAATGCGTGGTGAGCTGGGTGTACGCGGGACGCTGCGGCTGCAGCGGGGATTCAACGACCTGAAGATGCGCCATGATTGCCTCCATGTAGACGGGGCGGCCGGCGGCTGCCGGATGCCGTTTGCACAACACGCTGTGCGCGTGGTTGAACCTGGAAACTTCAGCCGGCCGCGCCCGCCGCAACGGGCGCGGCCGGAGGCAAATAACGTTATCCCGCTGGACGCGGGCAGGGGCGCGCGGCCGGCGGCAATTCCAGGCCAGCGTACCTCTTCGGACAAATAATTTCAACGCGGAACAGCGCTGCTTTATGGCCGCTTTTCCCCGCAACGCTCATGGCGCCTCGCTGCCCCGAGACCGAAACGACGGCTCACCATGAACGTTCCCTTCCCCATCTCCGCCGCGGCGGGCGGGTGAGGGACATGCGTCTCCCCGCGGCTCCACGTCACCCCGTCCACCCCGCTCACTCGGTACCGACGAGCTGATCCGAGCGAGTGAAGGTCCAGGTGCGGGTGATGGAAAGAATGTCCGCCTTCTTGCGCATGTCTTCGGGGAAAGCGGCGAACGGCGCCGCGAGCTCGACGATGCGGGTGGCGGCGGCGTCGAGGATCTTCGATCCGGAGGGGCGGTCGACCTCGATCGCCTCGATGCGCCCGTCGGCGTAGATCGATACCGTAAGCTTGAGGCTGCCGTAGATGCCCTGCCGGCGAGCGGCCTCCGGATAGTTGAGGTTGCCGACGCGCTCGGCCTTGGCGACCCAGTCCTCGACGTAGCGTGCGAAAGCATATTCGCGCACATTGGCGCCAACGAAGGCACGCTTCGGGCGTTTCTGGTATTCGTCCCACTGCTGCGAAATGCGCGCCTGCAGCTGCGCCATCTCGCGCGCCTGCGCGGTCAGCTGGCTGCTGTCCAGGCTGGGCTGCTCGGCCTGCTGCGGCGTCGGCTGCGGCCGGTTCTTCAGCGCGGCGTCCGGTTGCAGCTGGCTCAGCAAGGCGCGCGCCTGCTGTTCGAGCTCGGCGACGCGCGCCTGCAACGCGGCGTCGCCCACGCCGCTTTCGCTGCGCGGGCTGGCCGGCAACGGACTTTTTGCCCGTCGGTCTTCGTCGGTATTGCCGCCCCCCGCCAGGCTGGCCTGCGCCAGCGCATCGGGATTGAGCGGCGCCTCGGCGCTGCGTGCATTGACCAGCACCACCTCCATCGGCAGGTTGCTGTCCTCGAACAGGCGCGCGTTGATCTGCACGAACTGCGTCGACAACACCATACCGTGCACCGCCGCCGACACCAGCAGGGCAAGCGCCATGCGCGTCCCCTGGGGAGACGGCTCGGCGAGCGGAGCGGTGGCGGCAGTAACCATGGCGGCGACGGTGGCGGAACGGTTCGATTCTACGGAACCACGGCGGCGCTGTCAGGCGGCGGCGCCACCGTCTCGATGAATTCGGCGTGGAAGTGGATGTCGAGCAGGTCGATGCCGGAGATCGCCAGCCGCACCCGCGAGCCCGGCGCGACGCCCATTACCGAAGGCGCACGCGTCACCATGGGCAGGTTGTCGAAGCGCACCAGATCCTCGCGGATCACGCTCGCGGTCACTTCCCGCACGTCTTCCTGGATCATCCAGCGCAGCATCCAATAGCGTTCCAGCCGGCGCTGGAATTCATGGTAGGCATCATACGCCAGCTCGAAGTCGCGCAGTGCGGCAAACAGCTGTTCGCTGCGCGGCGGGTAGACCGGAGGCTCGCCCTGCACGAGGCTGATCAGCTGGCGCTGGTTCACCAGATCGACGTAACGGCGCAGCGGCGAGGTCGCCCAGGCGTACTGATTCACACCCAGGCCCTGGTGCGGGTCGGGCGCGGTGGTCATGCGCGTCTTGCCGTTGGCCTGCGCGCGATAGATCGCGGGCACGCGCCGTTCGGCAAGCCAGCCGCCCCAGTGCGTGTTGGCGAAGATCATCAGTTCGGACACCACCTTGTCGATTGGACTGCCGCGCTTGCGCGGCTCGATGCGGATGCGCTCGCCGTCCAGCTTGAACGCATAGTCGACGCGGTCGACCGTGTCGGCCTTGCCGCGCCCCGCTTCAAGCACGGCCGCGAAACCGTGCAGCCATTCCAGCTCCCGGCGCCACGGGTAGTCGGGGACATCCAAATTGCCCAGCGTCGCGGCGTTGAACTCGGTTTCCAGCGTCGCGTGGCGCAGGTTCTCGGCGATGTGCACCATTTCGACGGCGGTCTCGGTGCCGAGCACGCGCAGGTCGGCGGCCACATCCACGTACAGCGACAGGACCGGGCAGTCGTGCGCCTCGCCCAGCGTGTAGTGGTCGATCAGCGCGTCCGGCAGCATGGTGATCTTGTCGCCGGGATAGTACACGGTGGAGAGGCGTTCGCGCGCCACGCGGTCGAGTTCGGAACCGGGCGCGATGCCCAGCGCCGGCGCAGCGATGTGAATGCCGACCCGCACTGTGCCGTCGTCGCGCCACCGTACCGACAGCGCATCGTCGATCTCGGTGGTGTCCTCGTCATCGACGGAAAACGCGCGCACTGCGCTGTTCGGCAACTCGGGTGGATCGACCGGCTCGCCGACCGGCGCGAAGCCGGTGCCGCGCGGGAACCATTCGAGCAGGAAGCTCGCGAGGTGAAACTCCAGCGTCGACGGAATCGCACCGCAGCGTTCGATCAGCCGCACTTGAGACAGGCCGGCCGCCGTCGCCGCCTCCTCCAGCGCCTTGTATTCCAGTGTGTTCTTGTCCGGCACGATGAGGATGCGCGGAATCAGCGACGTGTATTCCGGCGGCAGGCGGAAGGCAGCGAGCTCGGCGGCGAGGTGCGCCTGTTTTTCCGCGGCCAGGCGTTTTTTCTCCAGCCCCGCCTTCGCCGCGGCGAGCGTCTCCGGCGGCGCCGGACGGTAACGTCCCTTGCCCTTCTTGTGAAAATGGATCGGCGCGGCGTGCAGTTTCATGAGCAGGGCGACCGCTTCCGCCGGGCGCGGCGCATGGCCGTAATATTCCTGAGCCAGCTGCTCGAAACCGAACTCCTCGCTGCCGGCCGCCTCCCACAGGAAATCCGCGTCGAGCTCCGCGCTCAGCGTCTCCGCCTCGCTCATTACCGCGGCCGGCGCGGGCGCGGCAAAGCGCAGCAGGATGTTCGCCGCCTTGACCTTGCTGCGCTTGCCGGAAACCGCTTCGATCTGGGCCGTGGCCTCGGTTTCGGACAGGATGGAGCCGGCCTTGAAGTGGCCGTCCTCTTCGAAAATGACGTGCATCAGAAATCCAGGATGGTTTGGAAGTGACGTTCGAAGCCGGAAAAACCGTGATCGCCGCCTGCTTCGATGATGTGGCGCGCAGCGGCGTAATAGGCGACCGCGTCACGGTAGTCGAGCACGTCGTCGCCGGTCTGCGCCAGCAGCAGATAACGCTGCGGAAGGGTGATCGCCGGCACGTCGAGTGCGGCGAGCTCGTCCAGATGCGCCTCGGTGAACGTCCATGTCTCGCCGGTGTGCCAGTTACGCTGCGGGCCGAGAGCGTCCCGCAGCAGGCGGTGGGCGTGCACGGCGGGGTTTACCAGCACCGCCTTCCAGCCGTGCTTTTCGGCGAGGTGGGTGGCATAGAAACCGCCCAGCGAACTGCCGATCAGGGTGACCCCAGCGGCGATATCGGGAGGCAGCGTCGCCTCGATCGTGGCGATGGCGGCGCGTGGGCTGTTGGGCAATGCGGGGCAGCAATACTCTGCGCCGCGACCCTGCGCCGCAAGGTGGTCGCCAAGCTGGCGCGCCTTGCCGGAGGCGGGCGATGAGTTGAAACCGTGCAAGTATACGATCATCGCCGAATTTTAGCGGTACACGCCGGATTCCGGAAACATGGGGCGGACTTTGGATTGCGCTGTCGATTGCGCTTGTGCAAGCGCCCGAACCGGTAGACCATTGGCGACGGGTTCGACAGCGCCCGGTTTTTCGGTTGTCGGGGCAGGTGACAGACCGGCGGGGAGAGGGAATGAAAACCAACAAATTGCTCAGCTACGAGTGGGACGCGATTGGCGGAATTCTCGCCGCGGTCACGGCGATCGTGCTGCATCTCCTGCACGTCGTCGACGAGCAGGTCCTCCTGTCCATCGTGCTTGCCCTGATGGCGCTTCTGTTCGTGAACTTCATGCGCCATGCCCTCAACAACGAGCGCACCGCGGAACAGGTCGAACGGACGGAGCACGCGGTCCGCAGAATCCAGGCCGCACTGAAGACGCCTGACGTCATGCTGGTCGGGCCGCGCCAGATTCGCTCGGCGAGCGAGGCGTTCGCGCGCCACATGAAGGGCGACGCCATCTGGTTCAACGTCTGCCTGTCGATGTACAAGCCGCAGCCGCTGTTCGAGGCCCTGCTGCGCCCCGCGGTGGAGAATCCGCACGTGACCTCGATCCAGTTCGTGCTGGACGAAAGCCAGAAGGCACTATGGCAGACGGAAGTGCTGCCGAAGATCGACGCATGTGCCGGTGCGTCCAAGGTGAGGGAGCCCCGCTGGTGCCGTCTGGCCGAAAACACGTCGTTCATTCTCGCCGACAGCCAGCACAGTGGCGGGGCCGAAGCCCTGCTGAGTTTCTGGGGCGAGCCCTTCATGGCGCAGTCCACCGGCCGGGACGTGCCGCGCTATATTTTCCATGTGCAGAAAAACTCCGAGCTTCTGCCTCATCTCGTGGAACTGGCACGCGGCTCGGAGCGCGCCTGAACCCGCCGTGGCAAGAGACACAAACATAAAGCCGGGCCGGGAAATCCCCTAACCGCTTGTTTTCACATGAGAGCGGACCCTGCCTCGGAAAGGGCTGGCCAATACAAGTCGAGCCGATCACGCTCGCGTTCCTCGCCCGAACGGCAAACAGGAGTTGGGCTGGGCTTGACCTGCTGACGCAGACGCCCAAAACTGGAATATGTTTCCTGGTGTGCCCGAAAGCGCCAAGGCGGTTCTCGTGAGAGTGACCGATCAAGCGGGCTGTCGCGGGTTGCACGGACGATATATATATGTATCATGTAATGTAACGTCGCTTAAGGAGTAACTGCCGTGGCTCTTACACTGACCAACCTGTACCTGGAAGACAGCCAGCGCGCGTTCCTTGCCAAACGCGCCAAGGCCGCGAAAACCAACCTTTCCATCGAAGCTCGGCGGGCGATCGATGCCTGCAAGGACGGCATCAGCATGGAAGACCTCGACCTGCTCGACGCGGCCACCAAACAGGCCGCGAACGACATCGCGGCAATGAACGAGGTTCTCGGCAAAGGGTTGGCGCGGTCCGAACGCTTCTTTGAAGAAATCGCCCAACTGAAAGGCAAGGCTTGAGCGCCTTAACAGACATTCTCGACCGGTTGTCCGGAATCGCCGTTTTGCGCGAGAAACTGGTTCAACAAGACAGGGTGCTGGAAGGCATGCAGCGAATCATGCTGGAACAGCAACGTGAGCTTGCCGAGTTGCGCGGCATGCTGAAGGGCATGCTCGAAGTACAGAAACGTCCAGGGAAACAAGCCTGGTAACGGCGCAGGATTCGCGGTTTTGGTTACCTGCGCCAGTCCGGCTTTATCCCAAATTGCCCATTGGGCAGCAAACGTGGTCATGGACTGGTTTTCTCCCTCTCCCGCAAACGGGAGGGCCGGGGTGAGGCGTATCCACCGGCAACCCGGTTGGCCCAGTCCGTTTCCCCCACCCCAACCCCTCCCCCGCCTGCGGGAGGGCTAATGGACAATCCGGCTTTATCTGTCCCCGGCCGACTCTTGTTTGTCCATAATCCCCAGCGCATCCGCGGTCCGCGGACTCACTCCACCGTCACGGATTTCGCCAGATTGCGCGGCTTGTCGACGTCGGTGCCCTTCTGCAGGGCGGCGTGATACGACAGCAGCTGCAGCGGCACGGTGTGCAGGATGGGCGACAGCGCACCATTGTGGTCGCCGGGCAGACGGATGACATGGACGAAGGCGGATTCCTCGATGTGAACGTCGCCGTCGGCGAAGATGTAGAGTTCGCCGCCGCGTGCGCGCACTTCCTGGAGGTTGGATTTCAGTTTCTCGATGAGCTGGTCGTTGGGGGCGATGGCGATGACGGGCATGCCCTCGTCGACCAGCGCCAGCGGGCCGTGCTTGAGTTCTCCCGCGGGATACGCCTCGGCGTGGATATAGGAAATTTCCTTGAGCTTCAGCGCGCCTTCCAGGGCGATGGGATAGTGCACGCCGCGCCCGAGGAACAGGGCGTGCTGCTTGTTGGCGAAACGCTGCGCCCAGGCTTCGACGGCGGACTCCAGCGCCAGCACCTGCTGCACCTTGCCGGGCAGGCCGCGCAGGGCGACGAGATGGGCGAGCTCCTGCTCGGGAGTGAGGCGACCGCGCAGTTTCGCCAGCACCAGGGTCAGCAGGAACAGGGCGGCAAGCTGGGTAGTGAAGGCCTTGGTCGACGCGACGCCGATTTCCGGCCCGGCCCGGGTCATGAATTTCAGGCGCGAGGTGCGCGTGAGCGCCGACTCCGGAACGTTGCAGATGGTCAGCGTACGGGTCTGGCCAAGGCTCTGCGCGTGGTGCAGCGCGGCCAGGGTGTCAGCGGTCTCGCCTGACTGCGAAATGGTGACGACCAGCGAATCGGAATTGGGGACGCTGGTGCGATAACGGTATTCGCTGGCGATTTCTGCACGCGCGGGGATACCGGCGATCTCCTCCAGCCAGTAAGTGGCCACTTTCGCTGCATGGTAGCTGGTGCCGCAGGCCAGGAATGTCACGGCGTTGACGCTGCGCAACACCTCGGCGGCGTCGAAGCCGAACCACTCGGGCAGCACATGATCCTGCCCCGCAGCGGTGAGCAGGGTGTCGGTCAACGCGCGCGGCTGTTCGTGAATTTCTTTCTGCATGAAGTGGCGGTGGGTGCCGAGCTCGGCCATGTCGGCCGACAGCTCCGAAACGTGCACGGCGCGTTCGACCTTGCTGCCGGCCGCATCGTAGACGTCGACGTGCAGCAGCCGGATATCGGCGACGTCGCCTTCCTCCAGGTAGATCACCCGTTGCGTCACCGGCAGGAGCGCAGAGACGTCGGAGGCAATGAAGTTTTCCTCAATGCCAAGACCAACCAGTAACGGACTGCCCTTGCGCGCGCAGATGAGCTGATGCGGAGAGTTTGCGCTTACTACTCCGATAGCGTACGCCCCTTCTAGCTCCAAAACGGCGGCGCGGGTGGCAGCGAGCAAATCTTTCGTCTGGCGCATGTGGCGTTCGATGAGGTGGGCGATGACTTCGGTGTCGGTTTCCGAAGTGAAGACGAAGCCCTCGGCCTGCAGCCGCGTGCGCAGCGCCTCGTGGTTTTCGATGATGCCGTTGTGCACCACCGCGAGTCTGCCGCTGACGTGGGGATGGGCGTTGGCCTCCGACGGCGCACCATGGGTGGCCCAGCGGGTGTGGGCGATGCCGAGATGGCCGGCCACTTTCTCCGCCGCGCACGCCTCGGCCAGCGAGGCGACGCGGCCGGTGCTGCGCACCCGCCGGAGACCGTCGTCGACGATGACGAGACCGGCGGAATCGTAGCCGCGGTATTCCAGCCGCCGCAGGCCTTCGAGCAGGATGGGAACGACATTGCGTTGCGCGACCGCGCCGACGATGCCACACATATCAGGACTCCGTGAGGGATGAGAGATCAGGCGGGAGACGGCAGGCGTAACACCTCTGGCCCGCGTTTGGTTGCTGGAACAGCCTTGTCATGGATTGCACGCCTTCCTCCGCGTACGGCTCACGCCTTCTTCGTCGGCCGTTTCCAGTCGCGGATCGTCATCTGCTTCGCGCGGGACAGGGTCAATTCGCCCGGCGGCGCATCGCGGGTGAGCGTGGTGCCGGCGCCGAGCGTGGCGCCGCGACCGACGGTGACCGGGGCCACGAGCTGGGTGTCGGAGCCGACGAACGCCTCGTCCTCGATCACGGTGCGGTGTTTGTTCGCGCCGTCGTAGTTGCAGGTGATGGTGCCGGCACCGATGTTGACCTTCCTGCCCATGGTCGTGTCGCCGACGTAGGACAGGTGGTTGATCTTGGAACCCTCGCCGACCTGGCTGTTCTTGATCTCGACGAAATTGCCGACGTGCACGTCGCGCGCGAGGCGGGTGCCCGGACGGATACGCGAGAACGGCCCCAGCCGCCCGGCCTCGCCGATCTCGGCATCGTCGATGAGGGTGAAGGCGTCGATCTTCGTGCCGGCGGCGACGCTTACGTTCCGCAACACGCAGTTAGCGCCCACTTGCACCCGATCACCCAGCTTTACATCGCCTTCAAAAACACAGTTGACGTCGATGGCGACATCGCGACCACAGTCGAGGCGACCGCGCACGTCGAGCCGCGCCGGGTCGGCGAGCGTGACCCCGGCATCGAGCAGGGCACGTGCGATCTCGCCCTGATGGATGCGCTCGAGCTCGGCCAGTTGCGCCTTGCTGTTGACGCCCAGCACTTCCCACTCATGGGCCGGTTGGTGAGTCTCCACTTCCACGCCATCCAGTACGGACATGGCAATAATATCTGTCAGATAGTATTCGCCCTGTATGTTGTCGTTGCCCAGTCCGGCGATCCAGCGTCTCAGCGACGCGGTCGGTGCGGCGAGAATGCCGGTGTTGACTTCCTGGATCGCGCGCTCGGTGGCGCTGGCGTCCTTGTGCTCGACGATGCGCACGACGCGGCCGTTGTCCCGCACGATGCGTCCATAGCCATCCGGGTGGACGAGATCCACCGTCAGCAGACCGAGCCTGCCGGCCTGTGCCGCAGCCACCAGCGGCCGCAACGTGGCGACCCGGGTGAGCGGCACGTCGCCATACAGCACCAGGGTCACGCCGTCGTCGGCGAGCTTAGGCAGCGCCTGCATCACGGCATGGCCGGTGCCGTGCTGTTCGGCCTGCAACACAAACGTCAGGCGCTCGTCGGCCAGCGCCTGCGGCACCGCCTCGCCGCCGAAACCATAAACCACGCACACCTGTACCGCGCCGAGCGCATGCGCGGTGTCGACGACGTGGCCGAGCAAGGGCTTGCCGGCCAGACGGTGCAATACCTTGGGCAGGTCGGAACGCATGCGGGTGCCCTTGCCTGCGGCAAGGACGACGATTTCGAGGGTGGAAGCCATGGTTGTTCGGATCGATACGGCACTACCGCAGGTGAGCAATTCGCGCGCCAAGTATAAACCCGGATTCTCCCGGGCCGGCGTGCTGTTGTGGGAGGGCTGCCCTCGGCCCGATGGGATGGTTCGATCGTCCGATGGACGCGGCGAGCGCGCCTGTCGTCGGAGGGATGGCTTGAACCGGATGGCGAATGCCCGAAAGGCAGCGCGCTTCAGCGCAGCGGTGCGGCTGGCGCAACACCGGGCAGACCGGGGAGCCGCACGGAAACCTTCTGGTAGCTCGCAGGCAGGATGAACAGTTCCGCCTTGACCGGTTCGGCGGAAAACTCGCGGAACTCCAGGCTCACCTTCGAGGGCAGCTTGCGCGCGAGATTCGCCAGCGGGCCATTGCCTTCGTGACGCCCGGCGACTTCGCCGCCGCACGGCAAACCCCGTGGCGCGAGCTTGCGCAGGATCTCGCTCATCACCTGGGCATAGGCCGGTGCGATGCGCGCGACGGCGGGTACGGCGAGGAAGAATCCCGGCCGCGCGGTCGCCTCGACCAGTTCGCGCACCGCCGCCTGCTCGGGCACGTCCTGCGCGAGCCAGATGCGGCCGGTCAGGTGAAACAGCGTTTCCTCGTTGCCCAGGCGCGTCGGCACGCTGGCTTCGAGCGCGTGCTCGCGGCAGGTCCACTTCTGCAGCGGACGGGTGGCGCCGGTCGGCTCGAAACTCAGCTTGAGACGGACCACCGGTGCGCTCGCCTCGGTGGCGGCGTCGAGTGCGGCCAGATCGTGCACTTCGGCCGTGCGGGTGAAATGGTCGACGATCATCGCCTGGCGGGTGGCGAGGTCGAACAGGTGCGTGATGGCGCGACCGCGGTCGGTGAAGTCGCGCCGCACCGCGGTGCCGCGCACCCAGACACGCTCCTGGCTCGACAGCGGAGTGCCGAAAGCGTCGATCACGCTGTGGCCGGCGAGCGCGAGATCGGCACGGGCCGGCACGGTCGTCAGAGCCAGGGCGGCGCCAAGCGCCAATCCGCGAACAAGAGTCATGTGTTGCCTTCGTGTCGGGTTTCGTCGAGTCCCAGGCGCTGGTAGACCCGCATCAGCGGCTTCGGCGCCCACCAGTTGAGCCAGCCCATCAGCCGCAGGGTGGAGGGTACCAGCAGCATGCGCACCAGTGTCGCATCGACCACCACCGAGAGCAACAGGCCCAGCCCGATCGCCTTGATGAACACCACCTCGCCCAGCGCAAAGGCGCCGAGCACCACGCCGATCAGCAGGGCGGCGTTGGTGATGATCGGCCCGCTGCGCTGCATGCCGGTGGATACCGACTTCAGGCTGTCACCCTTGGTGGCATCGCACATTTCCTTCACGCGCGAGAGCAGGAACACCTCGTAGTCGATCGACAGGCCGAACGCGGCGGCAAAGATCAGCACCAGGATCGTGCCGTCCAGCGCGCCCTGCGGGGTGAAGCCGAGCCAGCTGGACAGATTGCCCTCCTGGATGATCCACACCAGCGCGCCGAAGGTGGCCGACAGCGACAGCAGGTTGGTGAGCACGACCTTGACGGGTACCAGGATGCTGCCGAGCATGAGGAACAGCAGCACGAAGATGACGACGATGATGGCGAGCATCACTTTCGGCACGCCATCATGGAGCGCATCGAGATAATCGAGATGGAAGGCCGGAAAACCGCCCACCACCATGTCGCGCAGACCGGTGTCGACGGGCAGCGCGCGAATGCGCTCGACCAGTGCGCGCGCCTCGGCCGATGCCGGGTCGGGACGGTACTGGACGTGGATCAGCGTGGTGTCCCCGCGACTGTAAGCCTCCAGCGCGGCCTGTGCCGGCGGGAAGGCCTCGGGGTGCTGGTAGAGCATCTGGTAGTCGGCGAGCCCGAGCGTCGCGTCGAGGCTCATCAGGCCGGTGACGCGCGTCACGCCGGGGAGCGCCCCGAGCGTTTCGTGCAGGCGTTGCAGCGCGGCAAGGCTGGCAGGATCGGTGAGCGGGGCGCGCGTGGTGACGACGACGAGAATGGGGCTCAGCTCGCTGACCTCGAAGTCGGCGGCGAGAATATCCTGCACCTGCCGGCTTTCCGCCGAAGGCGGCAACGAGCGTGCGTCAGCCGGGCCGATCTGCAGATTGCGCACCGGCCATCCCAGCACCAGCAGGATCGCCAGCGAACCGAGCAGCACCAGCCGCGCGTGGCGCATGACGAAGTGACTGAAGCGATACCAGCGGCCGCTCTCGCCCATGTCCGGGGCATGCCGCGCGAGAAACGGCGGCGCCCAGCGGTTGACACGGTGGCCGAGCAGCGCGAGCAGCGCAGGCAACAGGAGTATCGTCGCCAGCATCGCCGTGGCAACGGAGATGCCGCCGGCAAGTCCCATGTTGTGGAAGAAGCGCTGCGGCAGCAGGAACAGACAGAACAGGCTGCTCGCCACCGTCAGCCCGCTGAACATGAGGGTGCGCCCGGCAGTGGCCAGCGTGATGCGCAGCGCAGTGTCCACCGGCTTGCCGAGCGCGAGCTCCTCGCGGAAGCGCGACACCATGAAGAGGCTGTAGTCGACCGCCAGCCCCAGTCCCAGCATCGACACCACGTTGGGCGCGTACACGCTGATTTCCGTGCCCCAGGTGGCGAGCTTCATCCAGGCCATGCTGCTGGCGATGGTCGCGGCGCCGACGACGAGCGGCAAGAGCGCCGCCACCGCGGAACGGAACACCAGCACCAGCAGGCCCGCCAGCAGGACGAAACTCGCACTCTCGGCGATGCGCAGGTCGCGGTCGAGTTGCTCGCGCACATCGACGTACACCGCCAGTTCGCCGCCCAGGCGCAGTTCGAGAGACTCGCTCGCCAGCGCATCGCGCAACTGCCGGTAGGCCGCCACACCTTCGTCGCGGCCGCGCGCGAGATGCACCAGCGCGTAAGTGTGGCGTCCGTCGCGCGATTTCAGGCGCGCATCGCCCGTGGTGTAGTAGGTGTGTGCCGCCCGCACCGCGTCAAGGCCGACGAGCGGCGCCAGCGCCGCCTCCACCGCCGCGCGGTAGTCCGGGCTGTCGACCGCCTGCGGTCCTCCGCTGCCGCGCGCACTGAACAACACCACCACCGGCGCTTCATCGTGGCCCAGCCGCTCGCGCAGGATCGCATCGACCCGCGCGGAGCCCGATGCCGGCGCGTGCCAGCCGGGGTCGAGCGTCAACCGTGCGGTAATGTCATGACCGAAGCCGACGGCAAACAGCGTCCATCCCACCGTCGCCGCGACGAACACCCACGGCATGCGTGTCACCCAGCGCGCCAGCGTCGCGAACATGTCCCGCCTCCTCAGCGCACGACCATGCGGCGTTCCGCCTCACGCGCCACCGCGTCCAGGCGCAGGCGGATCTCGTCCTGCACGTAGCCGTCGGTCAGCGCCGGCGGCGGCGGCAACAGCGGCACCACGTGCGCCCGGTAGAGCAGACGCACCGGGCGCCGACTGCCCTCGATACGCCACTCGCCACGCATCGACGCGACCCAGCCCGATACCGAACGGAAGCCGATCCACACGGGCGGGCGTTCATCCAGCGCCAGCACCACATGATCCGGCAGCACCAGCGCCAAGAGGCCGCCCTCCCCTTTCTGTTCGACCAGACGCGGCCGCGCCTGCGGCGGCGACACCTGGCGCGACAACGTCATGCCCGGCACGAAGCTCGCGAGGCGGTTGTAGTCGGTGAGCGTCGCCCACAGCACCTCGGCGTCGGCGTCGACCAGGACCGCCGCCTGGATGCGTACGCCGGACAAGCCGATATCGGTGACCACGCTGGCCCGCGCCAGCGCCAGGGCCGGCAGCCACGCCAGCACGATCAGCAGGATTCTGTATCTGTTCACGCCACGTCTCCGCACCCCGGGCTTTTTTCCAGTTTCCACCATCCGCCGGAAAAGGCAAGCGGCACCCCACTGCAGGCGTGCGGAGCCGACGAGAAAACCCGCACCAGAAAACCCGCACCAAGTTGCCATCCACATCCGCAAGTCCTAAGATGCACCGATCAAACACTCAGGGGACGGAATGCATGGACATGAAACGCTTCGAAGCGCAGCATGAGGCCATACAGCGCGGAATCGACGAACTGCGTACGGTCTGCAAGCAGGGTGTGGGCGAGAACGCCGCAGAGATCGCACGCTTGCTGGTAAACATCAGCTCCACCATCAAGCTGCATCTGGCAGGCGAAGACCGCATGCTCTATCCGGCGGCACAGCGCGCAGGCGACGCCGCCGTGGCGCGGCTGGCGCAGCGCTATCAAGAAGACATGGGTCCGCTCGCGGCAGAATTCGAAGCCTTTGTGCGCCGCTGGAACACGGCGCAGCCATTGCGTGAGCAGGCCGAGACGTTCCGTCGCGAAGCCAACACGGTGCTCCGCCTGTTGTGGGAGCGCATGCAGCGCGAAGACAGCGAGTTCTATCCGCGCATGAAAGATCTGAAGGTCGACTGACCTCAGCGCGGGAATCAGGCGAGCCGGATTCGGCTCGCAGGCGTGTTTTTTTCCGCAGCGGCTATCGCGGCCGGCAGTACGACGGATAAGCCAGGTTCGCCGCTTCGGGTCGCTCCAGCGCACGGTAGCGCCCTCCCGAAAACCGCGGACAGTCGCGCGCAAGCCCCGCCGCGATCACGGCCGCACCGATGTCCTCGCCACCCGCTTCACCGACGAAGCAGGTACCGACCACGCGATCCTTCGATCGCGTGCCGTCCAGCTCGCAACGGACCTCACGGCCCTGCGCCAATTGTTCGACGAAGCGAGTGGCCGCGACGCCGCCCCGTGCGTCGCGTTCGGGTGCGGCCACCCCGTGCAGACGAACCTTGATGGTTGTGCCCGCGGACTTGAGGTGAATCGTGTCGCCATCGACGACATGGGCGATGCCCACGACCTGTCCTCCACTGCGCGCGAAAACGGGCGCCGCCACAATGGTGGCGAGCAGCAGCGCGACGATCAGGCGCATGGTCCTAGAAACCGCAGATGGACGCGCCCGACAGGTGCGGGCAGACGAAGCCGAAAGATCCAGCATTCATGAGGTGCTGGCAAACGTGTGAAGCGGTCAACTGCGGTTTTCAGGATGATCCCCCAACCCGCAGAATGCGCATGGCGTTGGTGCCGCCCAGCACGCCGGCGAAGGCACCCTCGGTGACGATGACGAGATCGCCTTCGCGCACCGCACCATGCTGCACGAGCCGATCGAGCGCGTCGTGGCTCACCGCGGCATGATCGGCGATGGTGACGTCGAAGTCGAGCGGGTAGACGCCGCGATAAAGGGTCACTTTGGCACGCGTGTCGGCATGCCGCGTCAGGGCGTAGATCGGGATGCCGGAGCTGATGCGCGACATCCACAGCGGCGTCGCGCCCGATTCGGTCAAGGCGGCAATCGCCTTCACGTTCAGACGGTTGGCAGTGTACATCGCAGCCTTGGCGATCGCCTCGTCGATGCGGCTGAACCGCATGGACTGCCGCCGCGCGGACTGAGTGGTGAGCCGCTGGCGCTCCGCGGCCTGGCAAATCCGGCCCATCGCCTGCACCACACGCGCCGGATACTTGCCGATGGCGGTCTCGGCGGACAGCATGACGGCATCGGTGCCGTCGAGCACGGCATTGGCCACATCGAACACCTCGGCGCGCGTCGGAATGGGATTCTCGACCATCGATTGCATCATCTGCGTGGCGGTGATGACCACGCGATCCAGGCTGCGCGCCACCTGGATGATGCGCTTCTGCGCCGCGGGCAGCTCGGCGTCGCCGATTTCCACGCCCAGGTCGCCGCGCGCGATCATCACGACATCGGCAGCCTGCATGATGCCCTCGAGATCGGCGATCGCCTCGGCGCGCTCGATCTTGGCGACGATGCCGGCATTCCCGCCGGCAGCATGCAGCAGCGCGCGCGCCTCATGGATGTCGGCGGCGGCGCGCGGGAAGGACACGGCAAGATAATCGGCGCGCAGCGCAGCGGCAACCCCGATGTCGGCACGGTCCTTGTCGGTCAGGGCCTGGGCGGACAGTCCGCCGCCCTGGCGGTTGATACCCTTGTTGTCCGACAGCGCGCCACCGACCACCACGCGGCACCCGATCCGCGTACCCTTGACGTCCTCGACCTCGAGGACGATGGCGCCGTCGTCCAGCAGCAGGATGTCGCCGCGTGCGACGTCCCCGGGCAGCGCCGCGTAGCTGACGCCGACCGCCTCCCGCGTGCCGGCCCCGGCCGGCAGCCCGGCATCCAGCACGAAGCGCGCACCGTCGTCGAGATCCACCCTGCCCTCGCGGAAACGGTGGATGCGGATTTTCGGCCCCTGCAGATCGACCAGCACGCCAACCTCGCGCCCGAGGGCGCGGGCGCGCTCACGCACCCTCCGCGCACGCGCGATGTGCTCGGGCTGGCTGCCGTGCGAGAAATTCAGCCGCACCACGTCGACGCCGGCGCGGATGAGCGCGTCCAGGGCCTGGACTTCGTCCGTCGCCGGGCCGAGCGTTGCAACGATCTTGGTTCTGCGTTTCATGGCGCGCCTCTGGCCTCCAGGGAATCAACCC
>JANJXF010000113.1 GCA_024709165.1 Thiobacillus sp.
CAGAAACACTGCCCCGACTGCGCGGTGTTGCACCGCCGCGTGCTCGCCGACCCCGAGGCGCGTGCGGCCGTGGCGAAGTTCGATGCGGTGCAGCTCGACATGTGGTCGCGCAACCCGGTCACGACGCCCGACGGGCGCCGCCTGCCGGTACGCGACTGGGCGCGCCAGCTCGGCGTGAATTACGCGCCGGGCATCGTGCTGTTCGACGCCACCGGCACGGAAATCATCCGCTGGGAATCTTCCTTCCGCGTATTCCACACCATGGGCATGTTCGATTACGTGAGTTCCGGCGCCTTCCGCGACGAGCCGAGCCTGCAACGCTACCTTGCCGCGCGAACCGAGCACATCCGCGAAAGCGGCCGCGACGTGAATATCTGGCGCTACGCGGACGAGCCCGTCGCGCCGCGCTAGCGTCGCGCCGAACGCTCCGTCACCCCGGCGAACGGCGGGATCCAGATGTCCTGGCTGGTTTATCCGGCACTTTTTTTGTGGGGGGCATGCGCGGCAAGGCGCGTGCAATCAAGGGATTGCGATTCCTCCGGCATCACCCCGGCCGGCGGCGCCGGCGACACGCTACCGTCCGCCGGCGTCGGCCTGCTGGCGAACGAGCAGTTCGAGGGTCAACTGCATCGCATCGAGACGCTTTTCCAGCATTTCGATGCGCTTGTCGGCCTGGTCGGCGCCCGCCATACGGCAGGACTGGCGCATCTTCATCATCGCCGACTTGCGCTGGGCGCAACGGTCGCCACCCGCCATCGGCCCCATACCCATGCCCGGCCCCATACCCATGCCCGGTCCCATACCCATTTCGTGGCGCATGCCCATACCCGGCGGCATCGTAGGCTGTGCCTCGCCGGGCATGGACGCCACCGGCTCGGCGGGCGCTGGGGGTTCTTCGGCGCGCACCAGCCCCGGCAGGGCAAGTACGGTAGCCAGCGTCATCACGCCGGCAAGGTTGCGGATTGGGTTCATGTCGATCTCCTGTTGGGCCGGCCTATCGGCCGGCAATGGCAAGGCGCCGCTGATGATGACTTCATCATCGGTCGGCGTTTCGGTCCTCGCCCGCCTGCAGGAGAGCACCCGGGTACGCAGCAGCACCCACGTCAAGTGACCGGCCGGCGCGCCGTTAGTTCTGCGGCGCCTACGCCCCCGCTTGCGACATCGCCTCGACCAGGCGCTGCAATTCGTTCCGGTGCAGGCCGGCCAGCCGTTCGACCAAGGCCGCACCAGCGGGCAACAGATGGATCTCGACCACGCGGCGATCGAGGCGCCCCGGCTTGCGCGTCACCCACTGCATTTTCTCGCAGCGGTTGATCAATGCGACCACGCCGTGGTGCTTGGCCTGCAGACGCTCCGCGAGTTCGCCGATACTCGCCCAGTCGCGTTCCGGGAACCCCCACACATGCAACAGTAGTTGATATTGCAGCGCGGTGACGCCCTCCGCCTGGCATAACTCCTCACTGACACGCAGGAAGTGGCGGAGCACGTAGCGAAAATTCGACAGGTGCTCGTAGTCGGTTTTTTCGAGTTTTGCGGCAGCGTGCGCTTGCTGCCTTGACGACATGGCATTCATGGTTTAAAAAGATTGTATCATGCTGTGATAATTGGAATTGCGGTTGTGATTCCAGTTGTTGATTGTCCCGCCATCGAGGAGGCTGACCATGAAACTGAGCACCCTGACCCACCTGCCGCTTTCCGCCGACCAGGGCTGGCCGGAAATCGAGCGCATGCACCCGCGACTGGTGAAACTGCTTGCGTTCGTTGTGCTGCCCCTGTCGCTGCTGCCCCCGTTGATGCTGCTTTACGCAGGCAGCGCCCACCCCGAAATGTTCCCCGCCCAGTTCGCCGACAAGAACTGGGGGCGCCTCGCCGGCGTATTCTTCCTCGCCGAAATGGGCACGCTGGTCGTGATGGGCTGGCTCATCCGCCAGGTCGCCGAGACCAGTGGGCTGCGCCTCGACTACCATGATGCCTACCTGCTCGCGGCCATCGCGCCGATTCCGCTGTGGCTGTCGGCGCTCGGCCTGCTGGTTCCCAGCCTCGCGTTCAACGTCGTGCTCGCCCTGGTCGCCCTCGGCCTAGCGTGCGGGATCATCTATCACGGCCTCGAGGGATTGTCTCACACGCGCGAGGACATCTCGGCGGCGGGCGTGGTGCAGATCGTCATCGGCGCCGGCCTGGTGGCATGGGCGCTGCTGCTGATGCTGGTGGTCATGCTGTAAACTTGAAAAAGGCAGTTGAACCACAGAGACACAGAGACACAGAGACACAGAGACACAGAGACACAGAGACACAGAGAACACAGAGAACACAGAGAACACAGAGAACACAGAGAACACAGAGAACAAACATATGCCTGAATTCACCTTGGGGTTCATTCAACGGGTGAAGTGAGGGTAGGCACAGCAAATCTCTGTTTTCCGGGTGTCTCTGTGGTTCGGAATGTAGGACAAACCCGCGCTGTTCCCTCTCGCGGGTGCCGCCACACGGCGCCCCGTCGTTTCATCCCGTCCCGCCCCCCAACGCCGTCATTGCCGTACGCGCCCGACCGGGCGCCCGGCCGCCGCACTCGCGCGGCATCGGTCCGGCATACGCCACGATGCGGTAAACTTCGGCTCGGCTCCGTTCACGCCACGCCGCGAAATCCGCAATGGAACTGCACCAGTTTTTTCTCTGCCTTGCCATCATCCTCATTGCCGCACGACTGTTTTCCGAAGTCACCGGTCGCCACGGCATTCCGCCGGTAATCGGCGAGCTGCTGGCCGGGCGCATCATCGACCATTACCACCAGCGTGCAGTGATGCCTGGGCGGCAGCGCAGCCCGGCAGGCCGCTAAAGAGAGGCCCACCATACTGTCCACTGCTCCAAGGGTTTCACCTTGAAGCGACTCCGCACGACGACCGGCGAATCGGCCGACGGGTCGAGGCCGTTGATCCCGATATCCTCTTCGACCTTGCTGAAGAGTTCGGGAACGTCGTACATTGCGCGCATTTCTGAGCGCCCCCGGTACAAAATCCGCGTCGGCCACGGGTTCAAGGCTTGCCGAGTCAGGCTGCTAAAATGACCCGTCCACCGGCCCCGTGCCGGCTCGGTTCTTCCCCACTCCACGCATGACGCTGCTCTTCACTGTCCTGATTCCGTTTGCCGGCGCCGCCCTGGTTGCACTGGCGTCGCACTTCGGCCGCTCGCATTCGGCGTGGGCGGCAGGCGCCGTCACCCTTGCCTCAATGGCGCTGCTGGCGCCCCTCGCGCCACTGCCGTTCGCCGCCGACACGCTGATCCAGCAGCAGGACTGGATGCCCGCGCTCGGGCTCAACCTCGCCTTCCGCCTGGATGGTCTGTCGCTGCTGTTCGCCGGTCTCATTCTCGGCATCGGTCTGCTGATCGTGCTCTATGCGCGCTACTATCTGTCGGAACGCGACAGCATGGGCCGCTTCTACGCCTACCTGATGCTGTTCATGGGCTCGATGCTCGGCATCGTGCTCTCCGAGAACCTGATCCAACTGCTGGTATTCTGGGAACTGACCAGCCTGTCGTCCTTCCTGCTGATCAGCTACTGGCAGCACCGCGAGGAAGCGCGCCACGGCGCGCGCATGGCGCTGGCCGTCACCGGCCTGGGCGGCTTCGCGATGCTCGGCGGCTTTTTGCTGCTCGGCCACATCGTCGGCAGCTACGAGCTCTCCGACGTGTTCGCCTCGGCCGACCACATCCGCGCGCACCCGCTCTATGTGCCGACGCTCATCCTGATCCTGCTCGGCGCGTTCACCAAGTCGGCGCAGTTCCCCTTCCATTTCTGGCTGCCGCACGCGATGGCCGCGCCCACGCCGGTATCGGCCTATCTGCATTCGGCGACCATGGTGAAGGCCGGCGTATTCCTGCTGGCACGGCTCTACCCGGCGCTCTCCGGCACGCCCGAATGGTTCTGGCTGGTGTCCGGCGCGGGCCTCGCCACGCTGCTGCTCGGCGCCTACGTCGCGCTGTTCAAACATGATCTGAAGGGGTTGCTGGCGTATTCAACGATCAGCCACCTCGGCCTCATCACCCTGCTGTTCGGCCTCTCGACCCCGCTCGCCGCGGTCGCCGGCGTGTTCCACATCAGCAACCACGCCACCTTCAAGGCCTCGCTGTTCATGGCTGCGGGCATCATCGACCACGAAGCCGGCACACGCGACATGCGCCGGCTGAATGGTTTATGGAAATACATGCCCCATACCGCGACGCTGGCGATGGTCGCCGCGGCGGCGATGGCTGGCGTGCCGCTCCTGAATGGCTTCCTGTCCAAGGAAATGTTTTTTGCCGAGGCAGTGCACATCGCCGAAGGCCACGGTAGCTGGCTGTTGCCCGTGCTGGTGACGCTTGCCGGCGCCTTCACCGTAGCCTACTCGATCCGCTTCATTCACGACGTGTTTTTCAACGGCGAGCCGGTCGACCTGCCGAAGACGCCGCACGAACCGCCGCGCTGGATGAAGGCGCCGGTGGAAATCCTGGTTGTGTTGTGCCTCATCGTAGGCATCGCGCCAGCGTTCACCGTCGGCCCCCTGCTCGCGGTCGCCGCCGCCGGCACGCTGCAGGCGCCGCTGCCCGAGTATCAGCTCGCGCTGTGGCATGGCTTCAATACCCCGCTCATGATGAGCCTCGTCGCGCTCGCCCTCGGCACGGCGATCTACCTCGCGCGCCGGCCACTCATCACCTGGCACGAGGCCGGCATCGGCTGCGCCGACGCACGCGTCGTCTACAACGCCCTCGTAAGCGGCCTGATCAGTGCGGCGCTGCGCGTCACGCGTGCCTTCGATACCGGCTCGCTGCAGCGTCAGGTGTTCCTGTTCGTCGGCGCCGCGCTGGTACTCGGCGGCGCGCCCTGGCTGGCCAGCAACACGCCACTCACCGGCAGCCGCGCCGGCCTGCCGCTCGATGCCGTCAGCCTCACCGCCGCCGCCGCGCTCATCCTCGCCACCGTCGCGACCGTAGCCTGGCACCGCCGCCGTTTCACCGCGCTCGTCACTATTGGCGTCGTCGGTCTGGTGGTGTCGCTCGCCTTCATCAAGTTCTCCGCGCCTGACCTCGCGCTCACCCAGCTCTCGGTCGAGGTCGTCACCATCGTCCTCTTGCTGCTCGCACTCTACTTCCTGCCACAGCACGGCGAGGCGGAGAAGAGCCGCGCGCGCGTGGGACGTGACGCTGCGATCGCGCTCGTCGCCGGCCTGGGCGCCGCGGCGCTCGCCTGGGCGGTGCTGACGCGCCCCTACGACACCATCGCCGGCTACTTTCTGGAGAACAGCAAGCCGGGGGGCGGCGGTACCAACGTGGTCAACGTCATCCTGGTCGACTTCCGCGGCTACGACACGCTGGGCGAGATCACCGTGCTCGCGCTCGCCGGGCTCGGCATCGTCGCGCTGCTGCAGAACCTCAAGCTCGCCGCGCCGCTGCGCGATGCCACCGGCCGCCTGTGGAACGCCGACGCGCATCCCGTGATCATGGCGACGCTCACCCGTATCCTGCTGCCGCTGGCGCTGCTGGTCGCGGCATTCATCCTGCTGCGCGGCCACAACCAGCCGGGCGGCGGCTTCATCGCCGGCCTCGTCACCGCGGTCGCGCTGACCGTGCAGTACCTCGCCAACGGTGCTGCGTGGACCAATGCGCGCATGCGGGCGCAGCTCCCTCCGCCCAACCCTCTCCCGCAAGCGGGGGAGGGGGCGAACGTGATGCCCACACCGATATACGACAGCCATCCTCTCATCATCTGGGGCCTGGGCATCGCCACCTTCACCGGCATGGCGAGCTGGGCCTTCGGCCACCCCTTTCTCACCTCGACCTTCGGTTATTTCGATTGGCCGATCGTCGGCAAGTTCGAACTGGCCTCGGCGATGGCCTTCGACCTCGGTGTCTTCCTCGTCGTCGTCGGCGCCACGGTGATGATCCTCACCGGCCTCGGCGGCCTGCATCGCACCGAACCGGTCCGCCCGGAGACCCGTTGATGGAAGCTCTCATCGCCCTCGTCATCGGCGTACTCACTGCGGGCGGCGTATTTCTCGCGCTGCGCGACCATACCTTCCCGGTGGTGCTCGGGCTCACCCTGCTATCCTACGCGGTCAACCTGTTCCTGTTCGTCATGGGTCGGCTCGCCATCGGCGTGCCGCCCGTCATCACCGAGACCGCCTCCGGCTACACCGACCCACTGCCGCAGGCGCTTGTGCTCACCGCCATCGTCATCAGCTTCGGCATGACGGCCTTCGTCATCGCCCTCGCGCTGAAGGCACGCGCCGAACTCGGCAACGACCACGTCGACGGCCTGCAACACGAGGAGGACCGGCACGCATGAATCTCGCCGATCATCTGCCCGTCCTGCCAGTGGTGCTGCCGCTCGTGATCGGCATCCTGCTGATCAGCCTGCGCAACGCCCCGCCAGCCTTGCAGCGGGGGGCGAGCGTCAGCGCCACGCTCGCCCTGCTGCCACTCGCACTCGCACTCGTCCAGGCGACCGGCGACGGCACCCACCTTGTGTACAAGCTCGGCAACTGGGAAGCGCCCTACGGCATCGTACTGGTCGCCGACCGCCTTGCTGCGTGGATGCTGATGACAACCGCGCTGCTCGCGCTCTTCGCACTGCTGTATGCCTTGAACGGCACCGACACCCAGGGTCGACACTTCCACGTGCTGTTCCATCTGCAACTCTTCGGCCTGAACGGCGCGTTTCTCACCGGCGACCTGTTCAACCTGTTCGTGTTCTTCGAGATCCTGCTACTTGCATCCTATGGTCTCTTGCTGCACGGCGGCGGACGGCTGCGGGTGAAGGCGGGCCTGCACTACGTCGTCATCAACCTTGTCGGCTCGACGCTGTTCCTGTTCGCCGTCGGCACGCTGTACGGCGTCACCGGCACCCTCAACATGGCCGACCTCGGCGTAAAGCTCGCCGCCACGCCGCCCGAAAACCTGGCACTGGTGCAGTCGGCGGCGCTGCTGCTGTTCGGCGTGTTCGCGCTGAAGGCGGCGCTGCTGCCGCTTCATCTGTGGCTGCCCGCCGCCTACGCCCACACCAGCGCGCCGGTCGCGGCGCTGTTCGCAATCATGACCAAGGTCGGCGCCTACAGCATCCTGCGCGTCTACAGCCTGATCGCCGGGGAGACGTCCGGTCCGCTCGCCGGCCTGCTCGACGCCTGGCTGGTGCCGGCTGCGCTCGCCACGCTCGCGTTCGGCATGGCGGGCGCGCTGGCGAGCACTTCGCTGCGCCAGCAAGCCGCCTACCTGATGGTCGCCTCGATCGGCACACTGCTGGTCGCCTTCGGTCTCGGCAGCACCGAAGCACTGGCCGCCGGCCTCTACTACCTGCCGCACACCACTTTCGCCACCGCGGCGCTGTTCCTGCTGGCCGACAGCATTGCCCACGGCCGCGGAGAGCGGGCCGACCGCTTCGAATCCGGCCCCGCGATGCCGCGCGCGCGCCTGGTCGGCGGCCTGTTCTTCGTCGTCGCCATCGCGGTGGCTGGCATGCCGCCGCTGTCGGGTTTTCTCGGCAAGGTGATGCTGCTGCAGGCCGCGATCGATTCGCCGTGGATGGTCTGGGTGTGGGCCACGGTGCTCGCCACGGGCCTCGCCGGCGTGATCGCACTGACGCGCAGCGGCAGCCTCTTGTTCTACCGCACCCACAGCGCGCACGGTGCGCTACTCACACCGCCGTCGAACGCCGCGCTGGCACCGACGTTCGCGCTGCTGGCGCTGATCGCCGGTCTCGTCGCCGCCGCCGGCCCGCTGTCCGGGTACGCCGCCGCGATCGCCGCGCAGATCAAGGCGCCGCAGCACTACATGGACGCCGTGCTGGGAGGCACGCGATGAGACGCTGGCTGCCGCACCCCCTCCTGAGCGTCTCGCTCGTCGTCCTCTGGCTGCTGCTGGTCAACGAACTTTCCACCGGTCACCTGGTGCTTGGCGCGCTGCTCGGCTGGCTCATCCCCTTCGCCGCCTCGCGCTTCTGGCCGGAACAGATCCGCATCCGCCATCCCGGCGTGCTGCTGCGCTTCCTCGGCGTGTTCGCCGTCGACATCGTGCGCGGCAGCTTCCACGTCGCCTGGCTGATTCTCAAGGGTCCCGCGCGCCTGCGCCCGGTCTTCGTCGAGGTGCCGCTCGATGTCGAGAGCGATCTCGCGATCAGCCTGCTCGCCAACACCATTTCGCTGACACCGGGCACGGTGTCGGCGCTGCTCAGCGGGGATCGCAGGACGCTGATCGTGCATACCATCGACACGGATGATCCCGCGGCGCTGGTCGCCGAGATCAAGCAGCGCTACGAGGCGCCGCTGAAGCAGGTTTTCGAAGGAGGAGACGCCTGATGCTCGCCACCGTCATTCCCATCGCCTACGCGCTGGTCACGCTCGCCTTCGCGATGAGTTTCTGGCGTCTGATCAAGGGCCCCGACGCGCCCGACCGCATCCTCGCGCTCGACACGCTGTACGTGAACACCATCGCCTTGCTGGTGTTGCTCGGTATCCATCTGGGCAGCGCGATCTACTTCGAGGCTGCGCTGCTGATCGCAATGATGGGCTTCGTCGGCACCGTCGCACTGTGCAAATACCTGCTGCGCGGCGACATCATCGAGTGAGGCCCCTGCCATGACCGACACCCTGCTCGCCGTGCTCGTTCTCACCGGCGCGATCTTCACCTTCATCGGCTCGCTGGGTCTTGCCCGCCTGCGCGACTTCAACACCCGTCTGCACGGCCCCACCAAGGCGACCACACTCGGTGTCGGCTGCCTGCTCATCGCCTCGGCGCTGTTCTTCAGCCTGCGCGACGACGGCGTCAGCCTGCACGAGGTACTGGTCACACTGTTTCTTTTCATCACCGCACCCGTCTCCGCCCACCTGCTCGCCAAGGCGGCGCTGCACCTCAAGGTGCGCTCGCTCGCACCGACACCGCGGGCCGGCGACGCGCAAACGACCGATCGCGGCTAGAGACGGGGCTATCCGGCCTTGCGCCGGAACACCAGGTCCCACACGCCGTGCCCCAAGCGCAGCCCGCGCTGTTCGAACTTGGTGAGCGGCCGCGTGTCGGGGCGCGGCGCGTAATCCGCCACGGTGTTTTCCAGCAACGGTTCGGCGCCGAGCACGGCGAGCATCTGCTCGGCGTAGTCCTGCCAGTCGGTGGCCAGATGAAGGTAGCCGCCCGGCGCCAGCCGGCTCGCCAGCAGTTGCGCCAGCGGCGGCTGGATGAGGCGGCGCTTGTGGTGGCGCTTCTTGTGCCACGGGTCGGGGAAGAAGATATGCACGCCGGCCAGGCTCGCCGGCGCCAGCATGTGGGTGAGCACGTCGACCGCGTCGTGCTGCACGATGCGCACGTTGACAAGGCCCCGCTCGCCAATCTGCTTGAGCAGCGCACCGACACCGGGGGTGTGCACCTCGACGCCGAGATAGTCGTTTTCCGGATGCGCCGCGGCGATTTCCGCCAGCCCCTCGCCCATGCCGAAGCCGATCTCGAGGAACAGCGGTGCGCGGCGGCCGAACACGGCTTCTGTATCGAGCGGTTCGGCGCGGTAGGGCAGCACGAAACGGGGCCCCAGTTCGGCAAGCGCGCGCGCCTGGCCCGACCCGACCCGACCCGCGCGCAGCACGTAGGAACGGATGCGCGGCTGCGCTCCGGTATCGGCAGTCATGGCGTCACGTGTTGCCGGTAATGAGGCCGGAAGTCGGCGAGCTGGGGCTGGCGCGGTAGATCTTCTTCGGCATGCGCCCGGCGAGGAAAGCCTCGCGCCCGGCCTCGATCGCCTTCTTCATCGCCGACGCCATCAGCACCGGATTGCCGGCACCGGCGATGGCGGTATTCATCAGCACCGCGTCGCAGCCGAGTTCCATCGCGATGGTGGCATCGCTCGCCGTGCCGACGCCGGCGTCGACGATCACCGGCACCGACAGGCGGTCGATGATGATCTGCAGATTCCAGGGATTCAGAATGCCCATGCCCGAGCCGATCAGGCTCGCCAGCGGCATCACCGCGACGCAGCCGATGTCCTCCAGTTGCTTCGCCGCGATCGGGTCGTCCGAGGTATACACCATGACCTGGAAACCGTCCTTCACCAGCACCTCGGCGGCCTTGACCGTCTCGGCGACGTTGGGATAGAGCGATTCTGCATCACCCAGCACTTCGAGCTTCACCAGCGAATGGCCATCCAGCAGTTCGCGCGCCAGACGCAGTGTGCGAATCGCGTCATCGGCCGTGTAACAGCCGGCGGTGTTGGGCAGATAGGTGTACTTCGACGGCGGCAGCGCATCCAGCAGGGAAGGCTGACTCGCATCCTGGCCAATGTTGGTACGACGGATGGCGACGGTGACGATCTGCGCACCGGACGCTTCCACGGCGAGGCGGGTCTGCTCGAAATCCCTGTATTTGCCGGTGCCGACCAGGAGACGCGAAGCGTAGGGTGTTCCGGCGATGACGAGTGGGTCCATGGGTGAGCCAATGATGAGGGTAAGCAGGGATGAGGGGCGTGCGGGTTGAACCTCACGCCCCATCGCCGGGTCAGCCGCCGCCCACGGCGACGACGATTTCCAGGCGGTCACCGTCGTCGAGCGCGGTGTCGATATGGCGGCTGCGCGGCACGATTTCCCCGTTCTTCTCGACGGCGATGCGCTTGTCGGCCAGGTCCAGTGACTCGACGAGCTGCGCGACCGACAACGTCGCGGGGAAGGAACGGGGTTGGCCGTTGACGAGCAGTTGAATCACGACTTCTATCCGGCTGGAGTATTCAGTAGAATGCATGATTCTACCGCGCGGGCGTCGTATAGTGGCATTACCTGAGCTTCCCAAGCTCATGAGGAGGGTTCGATTCCCTTCGCCCGCTCCAATCGAGCCCCCCCCCCCACCGCCGGCCGCCGTCAACTCGACGCGCCTCCTGCCGGCAAAATCAGTCTGTGCGGCAGGCCTGCGGCCCAATGGACAATCCAGACCAAAACCAGCTCCTCGCTCACATGTCCGTGTTTTTTTGGTCCACCGCGTCATTCAGACGGTCGTCCCTGCGCTGAACGCGCCGCAGCCTGCATGCCCTGCAGCTTGCGGTTCAGGGTGCGCAGGCTGATGCCCAAACGCACCGCCAGGACGCGCTTGTCGCCGCCCAGCTCGTTCAGGGCACGCAGCAGATAACGCCGCTCGACCTGCTCCAGCGTCTCGATCTCGAAGCCTGCCGTCTGTCCGGCCGCGGCGTCACCCTGCGCACCAAGGCCGGGCGGCAGGTGGCGCAGCTCGATGCGCAGGCCGTCGGCCAGGATCACCGCCCGCTCCAGTATGTTGCGCAGCTCGCGCACGTTGCCCGGATAGTCGTACCGCATGAGGCATTGCCAGGCCGCCTCGTCGATCTGCATGGGACGCTCGGGCGACAAGATGGCCAGCATGTTCTCCACCAGCAGGTGCAGGTCCTCGCGGCGCTCGCGCAGGGGCGGCAGCAAGATGGGGAAGGCCGCCAACCGGTAATAAAGGTCCTGGCGAAAGCCGCCCGCGTCCACCATGGCCGTCAAGTCGCGGTGGGTGGCGGCGACCAGGCGGAAGTCGGCGCGCAACACCTCCACTCCGCCGACACGGCGGAAACTGCCGGTCTCCAGCAGACGCAACAGCTTGACCTGCAGGTTGAGGGGGATATCGCCCAGTTCGTCCAGGAACAGCGTACCGCCCGCAGCCGCCTCCACCAGGCCGATCTTGCGTTGGCTGGCGCCGGTGAAGGCCCCCTTCTCGTGGCCGAACAGCTCCGATTCGAACAGGCTCTCGGTCATGCCGGAACAGTCCACCGCGACGAAGGGCCTGCCTGCCCGCGGGCTCAACTTGTGCAGGGTCTGCGCGGCCAGTTCCTTGCCGGTCCCCGACTCGCCCAAAAGCAGCACCGCGGTGGTGCGCGGCGCCACCCGGTGAATGAGTTCCAGCATGTGATTGAAGGCTGACGAGCGGCCCACCATGCCCGATAGCGGGCGCTCACCCATCCGGTCGCGCAGTGGCGTCATGCCTTCGATCAAGTAGCGGATGGCGCCGTCGGCACCGCGCAGGGGGATCAGTTCGACATCGACGTATTCCTCGCCCCGCGGTGTGTGGTGCAGGTGCAGCACGCGGCTGACCCGGCCGCTCTGGCTGGCCATGGCGCGCGGGCAGGACTCACCGCACTGGTCGCAGGGGCGGTCGAAGTGGTGTGACACCTCGTAGCAGGTGCGCCCGATCAGCCCCTCGTGATCGCCGTATTCCTGATAGTAGGCACCGTTGGCGGCCAGGATACGGTATTCGGTATCGACCAGGATGCGTGGCCCTGGCAGGGCGGACAGCAGGGAGATCAGTTCGGCGGGCAGGTTGGCCACCTGGGTATCAGCCATTTATGTCTACGCTACAAAAAATTCAGGACAATATTGGCAAATTTCCGAGAGCCTGGCAATCATTATCCACCCGTAAAAACCATAACATATTGTTTTTAATAAATAAACAATTGCCGCACAGACCTGGCACGACAAATGCTTATGTCCTATTATACGGATAGGAAATATGATTATGAAAATTACAAGACTCAGTCCACTCGGGCGGGAAATCGCCTTCCTGCTGCTGTTGAAACTGGTGTTGATCGTCATTATCAAGCTGGTGTTTTTCAGCGATCCGCTCCGCCCCGGCGTGGAGGGTACCTCCCGCGCCCTGCTCAACCCATCCCAGATCGAGAGGAACGCCACCCATGAATGAGACCGTCGTCGAACTCTCCAGGCTGCAATTCGCCGCCACCGCCATGTATCACTTCCTGTTTGTACCCCTCACCCTGGGACTGTCGTTCCTGCTGGTGATCATGGAGTCCACCTACGTCATCACCGGCAAGACCATCTACCGAGACATGACGAAATTCTGGGGCAAGCTGTTCGGCATCAACTTCGCCCTCGGCGTCACCACCGGCATCACCCTGGAGTTCCAGTTCGGCACCAACTGGGCCTACTACTCCCACTACGTCGGCGACATCTTCGGCGCACCGCTCGCCATCGAGGGTCTCATGGCTTTTTTTCTGGAGTCGACCTTGATCGGCCTGTTCTTCTTCGGCTGGGACAGGTTGAGCAAGGGCAAGCATCTCCTGGTGACCACGCTGACCGCGGTGGCGTCGAGCCTGTCGGCCCTGTGGATCCTGATCGCCAATGGCTGGATGCAGGACCCGGTGGGGGCTGAGTTCGTCTACACCACCATGCGCATGGAGCTCACAAGCTTCCTGGACGTGATGTTCAACCCCACCGCGCAAGCCAAATTCGTCCACACGGTGTCGGCCGGCTACGTCACCGGCTCCATGTTCGTGCTGGGCATCTCGGCCTGGTACCTGTTGCAGGGACGTGACGTGGAATTCGCCCGCCGCTCCTTCCGCATCGCCGCCGCCTTCGGCTTCGCCTCCGCCTTGTCGGTGATCGTACTGGGTGACGAGTCGGGCTACGCCGTGACCGAGTCGCAAAAATCGAAACTGGCCGCCATCGAGGCGATGTGGGAGACCGAACCCGCCCCAGCCGGCTTCAAGCTTGTCGCCTGGCCGGATGACGAGAAGCAGGAGAATGCCTGGCAGGCGGAGATTCCCTATGCCCTGGGCCTGATCGCCACCCGGTCCACCAGCGAGGTGATCCCCGGCATCAAGGCGATCCGCGCCCAGAACCGGGAACGCATCGAGTCCGGCATACTGGCCGTCAAGGCCTTGGAACGCCTGCGCAAGGACAAGGACGACACCGACGCCAAGCTGGTGTTCGAAGCCCACAAGCAGGATCTCGGCTACGGCCTGCTGCTGAAGAAGTACAGCCCGGACGTCGCCCAGGCCACCCCGGCCATGATCGAACAGGCTGCCCGCGACACTGTGCCCCAGGTCGCACCGCTGTTCTGGACCTTCCGCGTCATGGTCGCCCTGGGTTTCGCCTTTGCCCTGCTGTTCGGCCTGTCGTTCTGGTACTCGATCAAGAACAGCTTCGTGGAAAAGCGTTGGCTCTTGAAGTGGGCGGTGTGGTTCATCCCCATGCCCTGGATCGCCGCCGAGATGGGCTGGTTCGTCGCCGAATACGGGCGGCAGCCGTGGAGCATTTTTGGCGTCCTGCCCACCCACCTGTCTACCTCCACCTTGAGCATCGGCAGCCTGTACGGCTCTCTGGCCGGCTTTCTGGTCTTCTACACCCTGCTCCTGGTGGCCGAGCTGTACCTGATGTTCAAGTTCGCCCGGCTGGGCCCCAGCTCGCTCGGCACCGGCAAATACCACTTCGAACGTACCACCGTCTGAAACCGGGAGAGACACAAAATGCTGGATTATGAAACCCTGAAAATCATCTGGTGGCTGCTGGTAGGCGTCCTGCTGCTCGGCTTCGCCGTCATGGACGGCCACGACATGGGCGTCGGCACCCTGTTGCCCTTCGTCGGCAAGGACGATATCGAGCGCCGCGTCATCATCAACACCGTCGGCCCCCACTGGGACGGCAACCAGGTCTGGTTCATTACGGGCGGCGGCGCCATCTTCGCCGCCTGGCCCCTGGTCTATGCCACCGCCTTCTCGGGCTTCTACTGGGCGATGCTGGCGGTACTGTGGGCGCTGTTCTTCCGCCCGGTCGGCTTCGACTACCGGTCCAAGATCGCTCACCCGACGTGGCGCTCGACCTGGGACTGGGGTCTGTTCGTGGGTGGTTTCGTACCACCGGTGATTTTTGGTGTAGCTTTCGGCAACCTGCTCCAAGGGGTGCCGTTCCATTTCGACGACAACCTCGTGTCCTACTACACCGGCAGCTTCTGGGCTCTCCTCAACCCCTTCGCCCTGCTCGCCGGTCTGGTCAGCTCCGCCATGATCACCTTTCACGGGGCCAACTACCTGATGCACCGCACCGAGGGGGTGATCTTCGAGCGCACCCGGCGTTGGGCCATCGCCTCCGGCATGGCCATGCTGGTCCTGTTCCTGCTGGCTGGCCTCCTCGTCGGCGGTCTGCCAGGCTACGTGATCACCTCCACCGTGGATGCGGCCGCCCTGCCTGACCCCCTGGCCAAGACCGTGGTCATGGAAACCGGCGCATGGCTGAACAACTTCCGCGTCCAGCCGGCCCTGTGGCTGCTGCCGAGCCTGGGCGTGCTGGGCGGACTGGCCGGGGTGGGGCTCGCCATCCTGCGCCGTCCCCTGGCCGGTTTCGTGGCGTCGAGCCTGGCCATGGCCGGCATCATCGGCACCGCCGGGGTGGCCCTGTTTCCCTTCGTCATGCCGTCGTCCAGCGACCTCAAGTCCAGCCTGACGGTGTGGGACAGCGTGTCCAGCCACCTGACCCTGGGCCTGATGTTCTGGGCCACGGTGATCTTCATGCCGCTGATCATTTTCTACACCTCCTGGGCCTACAAAGTGATGGCCGGCAAGGTCACCACCCAATACATCGAGGCCCACGACAAATCCGCCTACTGAGAAAGGAAACCGCCATGTGGTATTTCACCTGGGTATTGGGTACCAGCCTGGCTCTGCTGCTGGGCATCGCCACCGCCATGCTGTGCGAGGCACGTGAGTGCGCGCACAGAAATCCCGAGGAGAATTGAGATGAAGATCGCCGTCACCAGCCAGAACCGCAAGACCGTCACCGGACACGCCGGCAAGTGCCGTCGGTTCTGGATCTACGACGTCGACAATTGCGAGGTGAAGGGTCGCCAGCTGATCGAACTGACCATCGAACAGAGCTTCCACGAGCGCCATGGCACCGGCCCGCACCCTCTCGACGACATCAACGTGCTGATCACCGGAGGCATGGGCGACGGCCTGCAGCGGCACCTGAAGCAGACGGGCATCCTGGCCGTGGCCACCGGCGAGACCGATCCCGAGCGGGCGGTCGCCGCCTGGCTCGACGGCACCCTGAAGGAGCTGCCACCGGGCCAGCACCACCACGTACACCATCATTGATCAAAAGAAGGCGCACACGACATGAAACAGACCATGCTGCAAGAGAAATACCCCATCTTCGTCGCGGAGATCGGCAAGGACGAAACCGCCTGCCAAGGCATCGCCGACATCGTCGCCTATCTCAAGGAGAAGATCGCCAACAACCCGAAGGTGAAGTTCATCGGCGTGTTCGACCACTACGCCCATACCCGTGACATCGGTGGCGAGATCAACCCGGACATCCTGGCCGCCGTCGACGTCATCTTCTGCTTTGGCTTCGCCCTGCCCAACCCGCAGGTTCTGGCGGTACGGCCACGTTCCATCGGCGTCGTCGACCTGGGCGACAAATTCGTCGTCAGTTTCATGGAAGCTCCCATGAAGCCCGCCAACGAAGCCATGGAGGCCTGGATCAAGGGCCTGCGCCGCGCCGCATGACCAAGCCCGTCACACGCCTTGTCCACCTGTGCGTCGGTCACATCAATCCAAGATTATCCGGTGCAGCGAGGGCTTTCGCGAAGAACGCGGGCAGGCTGGTGCGCGCGCCGCCAACCCTGCCTCCGTTCTCCCGCTCCGTCGCTGACGTCCACGGCCGTCACCGGACCCGTCGAATCAGCGTAACCGCCATCAAGTGAAAGGTATTGCAATGTCCGATCTCAACAACCTCCCCGTCATGCCTCGTCTCAACGAACCCGCCCCCGACTTCGAGGCCAAAACCACCCACGGCGTGAAGAAGCTGGCCGACTACAAGGGCAAATGGCTGGTGCTGTTCTCCCATCCGGCCGACTTCACCCCGGTCTGCACCACCGAATTCATGGCCTTCGCCAAGTACCATCCGGAGTTCCAGAAGCTCAACTGCGAGCTGATCGGTCTATCCATCGACAGCTATTACGCCCACGTCGCCTGGGTACGCAACATCAAGGAAAAATTCGGCGTCGACATTCCGTTCCCCATCATCGAGGATCTGTCGATGAAAGTGGCGAAAGATTACGGCATGATCCAGCCAGGTGCCTCCGATACCTCGGCGGTGCGCGCGACCTTCATCATCGATCCCAACGGCGTCCTGCGCGCTATGGTCTACTACCCGATGAGCAACGGCCGCTCGATTCCCGAGTTCGTCCGTCTGGTCGCCGCCATGCAGACCTCCGACGCCAACAGGATCGCCACGCCGGAAGGCTGGCAGCCGGGTGACAAGGTTATCGTGCCACCGCCCCAGGACGTCGATGCTGCTGAGGCGCGCATGAACGAAGGCTACGAATGTACCGACTGGTATTTCTGCAAGAAGACGCTCTGATCGCTGTCTGTCCCCCTGCACCCACCCTGCCCTGGCGGGCTTTCGCATTGGAGAAACCATATAAGGAATCCCTCGCCCGTCTCTTCCTCGCCACCAGCACGGCCTTTGCTCCGCTTACCGGCCAGGCTGCCGTGCTGGCACACTCGGGGACCAACTGACCAGGACGGCTGGAACCTGGTCGCCGAAATCGATCTGGGCGCACGTCTGGCCAGGAAAAACGTGGCCATACCCGGCGGTCTGGTGATCCTGGAGATGGCCCGTGGCGGCAACACCGTACCCCTGCTCAAGAACGAGGACACCCGCCACATCTCCGCCCTGATGCCGTCCAGCGTTTCGGTCTACGGCATGAGCGACGGCCGGGTAATGATCTCGCGCTTGAACGGCAACCTCATGGCCGGCATGCTCGCCCCGCGTGGCCGCGGCGATGACGAAGCCCGCCGCACAACTGTACGCCAGCGTCGCCCGTGCCTTGGCCGGCCTGGGACGCTGACCGTGCCCACCCCCGGCGCGGCGTGAGCGTCCTGGTCCCGGTCAAGGGTGCCTGCCGGACGGGCGCGCCCAGGCGTGGCTGCGTTTTTCACCCAGTTTGGCAGACGCAATTGCCGACGGCTTTTCGACGAACGTCATCCTTCGCCCATACGCAACAAGGCGCAATGCAAGCGCTCACTTCAGAAATAAATATCATAACCATATGATTTATATAAATAAATAATTCAATCATCTCCTCTATCCAAGGCCTAAAGTTCTTTCTCGGGGCGCCGATAAACCAGATGTGCAGTGTTGTGTCGAATACCCGACACAGCTGCCGACCACCGAACAGGGCAAACCCGCTGCGAGGCGGGGACGCAAAGTCACCGGTCTTTTGTCGCCAAAAGACAGCGGGACCGCCGGTCGTTTCATGACGGTTGCACATCACGCCCCAGTTGCCCCGGTCGGCCTGCGCCGATACCGCGAGGTAAGTCGCCATGGAGCACGAAATGCCTGACAACTCAGTCGTCGTCAATCTCAATCAATTCGAACGCGCACGCCGCACGCAGCTCACCGCGGAAACCCTCGCGCTGTTGCACGCATGCCGCGACCAGCTCATCGAAGGTGCAGCCCGCGGCCTGACGCGCCACACCGAGGCAATGGAAAACGCGCTGCTCGCGATGGCCGAGCGCTCGCCCTTGCTGAACGAGCGCAACACCTATTACAACGCCCAGAGCGTCCTCAACAAGCAGGCGAACGAATTGCTGAGTGCGTGCAAGGACGCGTACTGCAAGTCCTTCGACGTGTTCATCCAGGGGCGCGACAAGAGCGCAAGCCCCGATCTGTCCGAGCTGTCGTTGCTCGGCGACCAGGACTTCGAGATCGCCCTGACGGTCGACAAGGCCACGGCACGCATGCGCTACAACTGCGCCGAGGAGCTGGTCGCCCTGGAGGCGCGCATCGCCCGGCTGATCGGACGCGAACTGCCGGAAAACGACAATCCCCTCGGCCCGCGCAAGCTGTGCGAGGCGCTGCTCGACGGCATTTCCAGGAATCCGCTGCTGGAACCTCGCGCGCGGCTGCTGCTGCTCAACCAGTTCGACCTCGTGCTGACCACGGAACTCGCTGCCATCTATCAGGGAATCAACCGTCATCTGGTCGACCGCGGCGTGCTTCCCGACCTCAAGGCGGGCACCAGAAACCGGGTGCGCGGCACCCCTGCGGGCGGCGGCACGGCCAGTCCTGTGGCCGGCACAGCCTCCGCGGCGCCTGCACCCGCCAACGACATGCTCCGCCTGTTCGAACAGCTGGCCGGCAGTGGCGGCGCAGGGGGCGGCATGGCCGGCGGCGTGGGACCAGCCGGCGGCGGGCTTGCCGGCTTCAGCCTGGTCGATTCGCTCGGAAAGTTGCAAAACGGTCCACTCACGCTGCCCGGAGTCGGCAGTTTCGAACTGCCGATGCTGGAAGCCGCCAACATCCAGAATGTCCTGCGCGCCCTGCAGCAAAGTCCGGTGATGCGCGCGGCGAGCCCGCTCGATGCGGTGCTGGTCGACGCCGTCGCCATGCTGTTCGACGTGGTGTTCGACGAAGCCGCCATTCCCGACCGCCTCAAGGCGCAGATCGCGCGTCTGCAGATTCCGGTGCTGAAGGCGGCGATGCTCGACCGCGAATTCTTCTCGCAGACCCGTCATCCGGTGCGGCGCATGCTCGACGCCATCGCCCGCCTGTCGGTCCACCTGCCCGACACCGACGCCGGCACCGCGCGTCTGGATGCCGTGGCCGCCGTGGTCAGCCGGGTGATCGACACCTTCGACAATGACCTTGCCGTCTTCATCAACGCGGCCGACGAACTGGAGGCGATGTGCGCCGAGCTCGATGACGCCGTCGAGACGACCGCGGAGACGAGCCTGCAACCCGACATCGAGCAGATCAGACAGGCCGAGCGCGCGGAGCTCGCGCCGGTGGTGGCGCACGACTTGGTCAACCGCACGTTGCAGGACCAGGACGTTCCGGACACCGTGCGCGAATTCCTGCGCCGCGACTGGGCGCGTCTGCTCGGCACCGACTACATCCGCGAGGGCGAGCAGGGCGCACACTTCAACAGCCACGTCGAGACCATGCGCGAACTGGTGTGGAGCGTGCAGTCCAAGGCCGACATGGACGCACGCCTGATGCTGGTACGCATCCTGCCCGGCCTTCTCAAGCGCCTGCGCGAAGGCGTCGCCGAGCTCGAGCTGCCGCAGAAGCTGTCCGAGAACTTCTTCGCCACCCTGGTCATCCTGCACGCCAACGCGGTGCGTCCGAACGCGCAGCCCGTGCCACTGCCGGAAATCCCCGCCGCGGAGATGGCGGCGCTGCTGGCGGAATCCGTCGTCGAGACACCCGCAGCGCCAGTCATCGACACCGCGGCCGAGCCCGCAGTGGAGGATGAATTCACCGAGCGCGCGCACGCGCTCAACAAGGGCGACTGGGTGGAGTTCCACTACGAGGACGGGACCTTCCGCTGGGCGCGCCTGGGCTGGGTCAGCCACGTCCGGAACACCTACCTGTTCTCCGATCAGGACGGCATGAACAGTTTTTCCATCGGCCTCAACCGGCTCGCCGACAAGCTGCGCCGCGGCGAAGCGGTGATCGTGGAGCGCAAGTCGATCACCGAGTCGGCATTCGGCAAGCTGATGAAGATGTTCCGTCAGAAACTCGGGAGCTGAACGCCGGCGAGGGCCACTCTGCCGGGATCGCGCTCAGCGCCCGATGCGGATGGGTCGGCTGCCGTCGGCCTGGGCCGGGCCGAGCAGGCCGAGAAAATTCGCCGGCCCGGCCCCGGCACCCGCAGCGGCGCGGGCCGTACCGGCGAACTGAAGTCCGCGCTGCGGCGTCCAGCTACCGGCGCCCCGCAGCAGCAAGGGACCGCTGTCCGTCGACAGATCGATCGAAAACCCGGTGTCCCTGCCCTCGAGTTCGGCCCGGTAGCTGCCAAGCCGGCCGCGTGCGTGACCCGCCACGGCATCGACCCAGCGCAGCTTGCCCCGGCCGGTGATTGCCGATGGTTCGAAAGCGAGGGATTCGCTTTCGAAAAGCAGGCGCCCCTGTGGCCGCCATATTCCCAAATCGGGCGAAAGCCTGCCAAGCCAGTCGGCCGGCGCCTCGCCGCGCAGACCCTGCAGCGCGACACGGCGCGGCCCCACCAGCACGCTGCCAGCAGCCTCGATGCCAGCGCCGTCCAGGCTCAAGCGATAGACAAGATGCCCACCGAGCAGGCCCAGCGGCTGCAGCCGCCAGCGCAGGCGCCCCAGGGGCTGGCCCGCCCCCGTTGCCGGCTGCAGCCGGAGCGCCGCGGCACTGCCCCGCCAGACCGTTCCATCCACCTGGTCCAGCCACGCTGCCTGCTGGCTCATCCGCGGCAGCGCCCACGCCAGCAGACTGGCCGGCGCCCACGCCAGCAGCAGAACGACGTAGACGAGGAGCGCCAGCCCGTAGTGCGGCCAGCGCAGCCGGAAGGGCTGCGGCGCCGCGCTCATGCGCCGCCCGCCAGCACCGCTTCGATCCGCACCATACCGGCCTCGCCATTCGACTCAATGTGTGCGGATTCGACGCGCACGCCGTGAGCCGCCTGCAAATCGCCGATCCACGCAAGCCACGCATCGAAGCCGACACGCGGCAGCGTCACCCGCACGCGGCCGGCATCCTGCGGAACAAGCGTCGCGATGTGCTCGCGCAGCCCGGCCGCCACCGCACGCTGTTCGACGACTGCGGTGACGCTGCCGCCGTGCAGGGTCGCCGCCGGACGTGCACGCAGGCGCGCGACCGCCTCGGCATCGCGCTGCACCTGTTCGGCCTGCACGCGCAGTTGCGGCAGCGCCCCTCGCAGCTGCGCCAGATCGCGCTGTACCGGCAACCACGCGTAGGCATAGCCCAGCGCGAGCGCGAGAAACGCCGCACCGGCGGCAAGCACGAAGCGCTCGCGCGGTGAACGCGCCCGCCATGTCTGTACGAGCTGCGTCTTCACGATGCGGCTCCCGTGATCAGGATATGCGTCACTGTCTGCGCGGCCGTCCCCTCGCCCGGCTGCACCCGTCCTGCCAGGCCGGCCGCGGCCAGACGCTGCACCAAGGCCTCTGCAGCCGCGCTGTCGCGCAGTGCCAGGTCCAGCCGCAGCTGGTCACCGGTGTAGTGCACCTCGCGCAGACGCCCCTTGCTGTCGGCGTCGAGCGCCGCCGCCGCACGCGCCAGCAGGGGAACGAAGTCCAGCGGCGACGCCTCGCCGCTGGCTCGGCGCAGGTCGGCAAGATTGCGCTGCATCTGCAGGGGAGCGTCGACGACCACCCGCGCATCGGGAAAGGCAGCGCGAAAGCTGCGCTCCATCGACGCCTGCAGATGCTGGCTCTCGCGATCGAGCAGCAGCCATTCGCTGGCGGTGGCGCCCATCTGGACCAAGACGATGAGCACAGCGAGCGCCAGGGGCAGCCGCAGGGCCGGCGCGCCGGTCCGCCGCAGACCGGACGCCGCGAACGTGCCCTGCATCAGGTCGATGGCGCCGACCACAGGCTCGGGCTGTTGCAGCGGCGCCCAAGGCGCGCCGGCTTCGACCGGAATACCCAGGATGTTCCGCCAGGATTCCCACACAGGCGCTGCGCCCCCTTCTTCCAGGCGAACGCGCAGGCGTTGCGGAGGATTGCCCATCGTGCGCGCCTGCGCCAGGCTCAAAAGAAGCGCCGGCGGTGGCGCATCAGGTCCCCCGCCGTCGAGATGCAGACCCGCCGCGGCCCCGGTGCGCAGGAACCCGCGGTCGCCCGTCCACACCACCGTCCAGCCATCCTCGGGAAGGGGGGGCAACAGCGTTTCCGGCCACGCGCTGCGCGGACGCAGCCCCCGCTCGTGCAGCCGCGCGAGCGTCTGCACGAGCCAGCGCCTGTCGATGGCCGCCAGCGGGGTGCGGCCGTCGACGGCCACATGACCGCTGGCCACGTGCACCGCCTCGGGGTCGTCCCCCAGCCGGTCCTCGATCGCGTAAGGCAGCAGGTGCCGCAGCTTCTGCCGGCTGCCACGCGGCAACGTGGCGGTGGTCAACAACACCAGTTCGGAGGGAATCACCACTTCGCAGGCATCGGCAGACGGCAGGCCGGCAAGCGGCGCACGCCCGGCCTCGATACGTTCGCCGCGCGCGCCGATGCGGCACCACGGCAGCGGCACCGCCGCATCGATGTCGGGCCAGACAGGAGGAAGGTGGATACGCAACAGGCTCATGGTAGAAGGCTCGATTGAATCAGATATTCTGTTGCCAGACCAGCCGGGGCCATGCCGTTGTCCCGCGCTCCAGCAGCGCCTCGAAACCGCTGCGCACGCGGCCGAAGCGGGCATGACCGCTGACCACGAAATAGCGGCTGCCGACACCCAGCAGCGCGTCGCTTACCGGCCCCGCCATCGCCGGCAGGCGTGCGCGGAAATCCGCCAAATCGCGAAAATGGCGGCTTGCGCGGCTTTCCAGTAGCGCCCGTGCCTGTTCCAGCGCAAGCTCCGGAATGATCGCAGCGAGCACTTCAGCTGGCGCGGTATTGACGTTGACCGGCGTCGGCTGGGGCAGCGCCGTCACGTAGGGGCGCAGGCGGGCCAGGGTGGCCGCGTCGTAACCCTTGATGCGCGCGAGTCCGTCCACCGTTGTCAGCGCGCGGTTGGCGGCCCGGTACGCCGGGTCGAGCGACAGATAATAAAAATCCTCGGCACCACCGGGATACGTCGTGTCGCCGTCCGGGTCGATCCAGTCGGCCAGCGCACCGGCGAGTTCGGCGGGCAGGTTCAGTTGCGCCAGCAACCTCTGATAGGCCGCAAGATCGGCGGCGCTCGTCCGCCCACCGCGCACCAGGCTGTTGAGATTGAAGAGGCCCTGTTCGTCGCGGATGCGTCCGGTCAGTTCACCGCCTTCTACCGGCAGCGGCGTCAGCGCCGTGGCCCACGGCTCGCCCTCATGATCGACGGTGCCGTCGCGCGCGTCCTGCGCGAGGATCGAGCGCGCCCACTGCAGGGCCGCAAGGGCGACCGCGCGGGCCTGCGCCTGTTCGTTCAGATTCTGCACCTGGCGCATCCACAGTTGCTGCTGCCACGCCATGAACGCGGCCGCACTCGCCGCCAACGCCACCACGAGGATCGCGGTGATCACCGCCATGCCGCGCTGTCGCTTCATGGCAGCGCGAACACCCGCGTCACGGTCACGCCCTCGTCGAGTTCGACGACGGCTTCCAGCGCAGCAGGAAGGCCACCCCGGCCGCCCGGCAGCGGCCAGCGCGGCTGCCACTGGCCGGCGTCGTCCAGATAGCGCAGTTCGAAACGGCGCACCCGCTCCAGCAGCGTCTGTACATCCGGTTGCGTATGCGGCGCCTGGTCCAGCACGGGCCACACCAGTTGCTCGATCCG
>JANJXF010000187.1 GCA_024709165.1 Thiobacillus sp.
TGTTCGAGTTGAGCGACACCCCGAAGGGGCGTAAGCCGGGAGCGAAGCGAGCGGTGTTCGCTCTAACGAGGCGTTAGGCGCAGATGGCCATGCATCCACGGAACTGGTTTGGATCACGCTTCCCCTCCCTCCCTTTGTTTGTGTGGCTGGCGACAGCAAAAAAACCGCCTCCGCAAACTTGTTATTTAGCGCGAAGCGTAGTGAACGTCGTCCGCATCAACGGCTTTGAGTTATGCGGCGAACGTTGCACTACGCTTCGCTCAATATCATTTTTGTAAGTCTTTGTAAATCCATCAAATTCTGTTCCACGTCCACTCCATGCCTGGCGCGGAACGCGCTCGCGAAGAATACTCGCAGTTGCGCATGGCTATCTGAGCTTAACGTGCAATATACACCTTGGTAGGTGTATATATAGGTTCAAAAAAGGTGCATAATTCAGTCATTCGATTGCCAAGCTATTGATATTTCGGTATTCGCAAAAAGATAGGGGACTGTATGTCGAACGCAAACACATCTCCCGTGCCGGCACCGCGTCTGCTCGATCAGTTGCGTGACCGAATCCGTGTCAAGCATTACAGCATTCGTACGGAAGCGCAATATGTGCACTGGGTCCGCCGGTTCATCCTTTTTCACGGCAAACGTCATCCCCGCGAATTGGGAGCGCCGGAGGTGGAGGCGTTTTTGACGCATCTCGCGGTGGAGGGCGGGGTGGCGGCTTCGACGCAGAATCAGGCGCTGTCGGCGCTGCTGTTTTTGTATCGCGAGGTTTTGGGTGTCGATCTGCCCTGGCTGGATAACGTGACGCGGGCGAAACGCCCGCAGCGTTTGCCGGTGGTGCTCACGCGTGACGAAGTGCGCGCGGTGCTGGCGAAGATGGACGGGACCTACGGCTTGCTCGGGCGTATGCTGTATGGCACGGGGATGCGGTTGATGGAGCTGATCCGGCTGCGGGTGAAGGATGTGGAGTTCGCGCGTGGCGAGATCACGGTGCGCGACGGCAAGGGTGCGAAGGATCGCATGACGATGCTGCCGGAGGCGGTGAAGGCGGATTTGCAGGCGCATTTGCTGAAGCGCCGGGATCTGTTCGAACGGGACAGGGCCGCCGGAAAAGCCGCGGTTTATCTGCCCGATGCGCTGGCACGCAAATATCCGAACGCGGCGACGGAGTGGGGCTGGCAGTATGTGTTTCCCTCGGGCAGCTACTCGGCCGATCCGCGCAGCGGCGAGGAACGTCGGCATCATCTCGATGAAAAGCTGCTGCAGCGGGCGATGAAGCGTGCCGTCCTGGCGGCGGGGCTGGTGAAGCCGGCGACGCCGCACACGCTGCGGCATTCGTTCGCCACGCATCTGCTGGAGCGCGGGCAGGATATCCGCACGATCCAGGAACTGCTGGGCCACAAGGATGTGGCGACGACGATGGTCTACACGCATGTGTTGAACAAGGGCGGCCACGGGGTGACGAGTCCGCTGGATGGGTGAGTCCGGGTTTCGGGAGGCAGGGCGGGCGACGCGGCTACACGATATCGAGATGATCCAGCCCCGCCATCATGTCGCGCCCCTTGGCCTCCTGGCCGTGCAGCTTGATCTTCAGGCGCAGGTCGTTGAGGCTGTCGGCGTTGCGTAGCGCATCCTCGTAGGAAACCAGCCCGGCTTCGTAGAGGTCGAACAGGGCCTGGTCGAAGGTCTGCATGCCGAGTTCGCGCGACTTCGCCATGATCTCCTTGATTTCGTGCACCTGGCCCTTGAAGATGAGGTCGGCGATGAGCGG
>JANJXF010000129.1 GCA_024709165.1 Thiobacillus sp.
AGGCTGGCGCGTGAGCAGGCGTGCCAGCGGGTGCGTAGCGAACTCACCCGACAGGTGAAGGCGGTCGAAGGCAGAATGTTCAGCGTTCATGCGGCATTCACGGAGGCAGAGAGCGGTCAACTGCGGTTTTTAGGTTGAACCCTGCGGTCGCCAGCGTGGCACGAAGGACGCGCGCCGGACCGATGTTTCAGCGTTGCCAGGCGACGCGCAGCAGATGCTCCTGCTCGTTGTAGTGGTACTCCAGTTCGCCCTGATAGGCGTGATGCAGGGCTTCGCCGATACCGCGCGCCAGATGGATGTCCGTGGTGGTGACGAGCGCGCCGCCGTTCTCGTCGGCAATGGCGAGGATGCGTTTCAGCGGGTGTCCCGCCTTGGCGCGCGCCTCCTCGTTACGGATGAGCTGCAGCAGTTCCTCGCGATGGCTGGCAAAAAAATCACCGGAAACGCTGACGTAGCCTGCGGGCATCCGCTCGCGGCTGCGCTGGCAGGCCGGACAGCTCACTTCGTGCGCACCCGGCGGGCGCGCACGCCATTGCCAGCGACCGTCATGGAACACCGCGCCGCAGTCCGGACAGGCCGTGGGTTCGGGCAGTTTGTGCTTGGCCTGGTAGGGGTCGTGACGGTTTTCCTGCAGCAGGCGGTCGCGGCGAACGGGCTGGAAACCGGCAAATCGGTTTTTCATGGATGCTCCTTGTCGTGGGAAACCGGATAATCCTGCCTGTTGATCCGTCGCTATCGGGGCGGGCGGCGTTCCAGCGCGATTCCCGCCACTTCCAGCGCAACCCCGATGAGCAGCAGCAGCACGCCCATCCACATCTCCGGCGCAAGGAAAATCACCACACCGCCCATCACGAGCAGGACGGCGGAGGCGAGGCGTCGTGGCGTGCGCGATTTCAGCATGGCGGGAACGCCGCTCAGTCGTAATGCAAACAGTCCTCGGCCGGTGTGTCGACACCGTACTGTTCGATCAGGGCGTCCACTTCGGCCTGCAGGGTGTCGTCCTCGTCGTCTTCCAGCGCGCCATCGCCCACCAGGCGTGCCGCCAGTCCGCTCAGAATCGCCTCGCGCACGGTGCCCAGCGTGGTCAGATTTTCCCGATTGTCGTCGTCGAGCAGTGCCTCGATCACGCAACTCAGTGCCTCGCTGGCGGAGGTCTGCGCAAAATCAATGGCGAGCGCCGTGGGGCCGTATTCCTCGATCAGTGCATCCAGTTCGTCAAGTATCGAAGTATCGACATCGAAGCGATGCAACTGCTCGGCTTCGCGAAAGTCATCCGGCAGGAAGTCGGCAAGGAATCGCCGCACCGTCGCCAGACTGACGGGCTGTTCGGTCTCCGGGTCGTTGATGCGGCTCAGAAGCAGCGCAGAGAGCCGTGGGCTCACCAGGCTGGCAACATCAATGGGGTTGTTCGTCATGAAATCCTCCGCTGGACAGGCACGCCACGGTGCCGGATTTCCGATAAGCACACCCTTTTTATAGCAGCCGGCGCAAATCCTGCCCGCACAGCAGGGCCAGCCATGAAACGGTGCCACGCTGGGCACGCCGAATGGTGAATGGATGCGCCACGCGGGCTTGGCGGCGTTTTTTTGTCGCGTGGCGGTTCATCGCCCCGGGTGGCGGCAGCACTGCCCCGGCGTTATGTCGCGCCGCCCGCCAGGCTGCGTACCAGCACGACGACCTTGTGGCGGTCGAGGCGGTTGATGAACAATTCGCTGTCGAAGCGCGTGCCGTTGCGATGGCGTGCCTCGAACGGCGCTGCGCAGTGACAGAGAAAGGCGAGGCGGGGGTGCACGCGGTCGTCGAGCACCAGCTCGGTGTCGCCAAGTTGCGGCAGCAGCGTGGAAACGTGGCGGCCGGCCAGTTCGATCGCGGGGTACCCGAAAATCTCTTCACAGCCATGGCTGCAATCGTGGATTTCGCCCGTGTCGTTGAGTGCGATCACGGCCAGGTTGTCTTCTCCAGGGCGCGGAGGAAAACGCGAATGAGATTGATTCGCATCATTGGAATATTTCCACTGCGCATTGCCGGCTGTCGCCATGGTGGCCTCCATAAACGTTGCGTTCGGATACGCGTCCGGGACGGCAATCCTGCCTCCGGAACGTGAAGCCTGCTGGAACACCGGATAATTTATTGTTTAAATCGCGTGGCTTGCCGCGTGGTGTTCGAGTTACTTCGCTGTGTGCGTCACCTGAATTGTTTCAGATGTGTTAACGCTATGGGTTTAGTTATGGCAGATGGCAATTGGTTCCGCAAGTCCAAACCCGTGCTCACAGTCCAAACCCGTGCTCACCCGGCGCGACGCCCGACCGCACACGCCACCCCGCGCAGGGCGTTGCTGCCGGAAACCGCATCGAACTCTTCGCCGTCCATGCAGGCGTTGTAATTGATCGGCGCCTGGTCGTCCCACCAGCCGTATTCGGCCCACACCGTGCCGGCGGCGAGTTGCGCATTGACCCGGGCGTGGCAGTGCATGGTGCCCTGGCGCGTGCGCAGCGCGATGGCGTCACCCGGCACGACGCCGCACGCGGCAGCGACATCCGGCGCCAGTTCGGCTTCCGGACGTGGCTGCCGGCGCCGCAGGCCGGCGAGTTGGCGGAACTGGCTGTGGCAGTAGGCGACGGTCTTGCCGCAGGTGAGCACGTAAGGAAATTCAGGGTCGGATACCGGCGGCGCGTAGTCGGGCAGGGCATCAGCGCCGGTCGCGGCGAGTGCGTCCGACCACAGGGTGACGCGCGGCACCGGCGGCTCCGGCGTCAGGTTCGGGGCGCGCAGACCGCGGTGCATCACACGCAGGTCCGCCGTAGTGACACCGGAAGGCGCCAGTACATGGGAGAGCCCGGCTTCCGGGTCGCCGCCGAAAAAACCGTCGGCGAGCCCGAGTGCGCGTGCCAGTGCGAACACAATCTGCGTGTCGGACCAGGCGTCGCCGGGCGGCGCCACCACCGCCGGGCGCAATTGCAGGTGGGCCTCGGCCGGTGCGCTCACCATGAAGCCTGTCTGCAGACCCTCGCGCTCCCAGCACGACGCCGCCGGCAGCAGCAGATCGGCCCAGCGCGCGGTCGGTGTCTCGAACAGCTCGGTCTGCACGAAGAAATCGAGCTTGGCCAGCGCCGCCTCGGCGTGGCGGGTGGTGGGCTTGGACACCAGGAAATTGCTGCCGAAGGCGACCAGCGCGCGGATCGGGTAGGGCTGGCCACCAACCACCGCGCGGAACAGGTCGCGGCTGGTGATCCAGCCGCGCGTGGGGGGACCCAAGGGGCGCTCGGCGAGGCCCAGGGTGTCGGCGGCCATGCCGGCGCGGGCGTCGAACGCGGCGATGTCGTTGATCTGCGGGCGCGCAAACCAGCGGTTGCCGCCCGGCTGGCCCAGGCTGCCGGTGAGCGCGTAGAGGATGTTGATGGCGCGGGTGGCGGCGGTGGCCTGCATCTGCTGGCCCGTGCCGGTCCAGGTGGCGAGGCTGACCGGGCGGGCGTCGGCAAGCAGGGCGGCGGCTTGCCGCAAGTGTGCCGCGTCGATGCCGGTGACGGCTGCCACCCGCGCCACGGGCCATGCCGCCGCGGCCGCGGCGAGGCGGTCGAGAACGGTTCCGCCGCCGCCGGGCGCGGGATCGAAGGCGTCGGAATGACGGCGCAGGAACTCGGTATCGGCGGCGCCGTTTTCGAGCAGCAGATGAACGAGACCGAGCGCGAGCGCCGCATCGCTGCCCGGACGCACCGGCAGCCACAGGTCGGCACTGCGCGCAAGGCCGCCCTGGCGCGGGTCGACGACGATCAGCCGCGCCCCGCGCCGCTGCGCGGAACGGACGCGCTCGGCCTGCGCCAGCCAGGTCGTCGCCGGATTGCAGCCCCACAGCACGATCGTGGCGGCCGCGTCGAAGTCCGGCGTGCCGAGTGTATTGCCCCAGGTCAGGCGCGGGGTGAAATCGCGGTGCCAGTTGCAGTTCTCGGTGGCGAACACCAGGTTCGGGCTGCCCCAGCGATGCACCAGGCGATGGATCCAGCCGAAACTGTCCGCAATCGCTGTGCCACTCGGCGTCGCCACCGCAAACGCCGTCGCCTGCGGGCCGGCGGCGGCGAGGCGTTCGCCCGCCAGCGCCAGCGCCGCGTCCCAGGAAATCGGCGCCCAGCCCGGATCGGCATCGCCCTTGGGCCGGGTGCGGCGCAGCGGCGTGGTCAGGCGTTGCGGATGCGACGTCAGTTCCGGTGCCGCGCGTGCCTTGATGCAGACCGCCTTGCCGGTCGGATGCTGCGGATCGGGATCGACGCGCAGCAGGCGACCGTTCTCCACGGTCGCCAGGCAGCCGCAGCGTGAAATGCACAGCGCGCAATAGGTGGGGATGACTTGCTGCATGGAGCGTATTCTACGATTCGGTGTGTTTTCTGCTATGCATAGGGAGAAGATACCGAAAGGGGATGGCGGGAAAAGGAGGGAAAGGAAGGATCGCACCATGACGGTGAGTGACCTGTGGCGCCGGACAATCGTCCAGCCGGAATCCACCGGAGCAGGTGCCGACGCGCCCGCATGCCCCTTGTGTGGCTGCCGTGGTCTCGTCCGCGTCCATCGCCGCCCCATCGATCGCGTGCTGAGCCTGTTCCTCGACATGCAGCGCTTTCGCTGCCGGCAGTTCGAATGCCAGTGGGAAGGCAACCTGACGACGCGTCGCCGGCTGGGGGGAACCCGCACCGTGCGGCGTGTGTCGGAACGGAGGGAAATCCCCCGCTAACCGCGGCATTGCCGCATGATGTTCAGGAGAACGATCTGCGCTATCTGTTGATTCTCGTCACGTTGGCGTTCGTCCCGTTCGCGCCGGCCCGTGCAGAGGTGAGTGTGGGCATCGGCATCCACGCGCCGGGCGTGTCCATCGGCGTCAATATTCCCGCCTACCCACGGTTCGTGCGCGTGCCCAATTATCCCGTATATTACGATCCCCACCTGCGCGTGAACCTGTTCTTCTACGATGGCCTGTACTGGGTGTTCCAGGACGACAACTGGTACACCAGCGCCTGGTACAACGGGCCGTGGGACTGGGTCGACCCGTTCGACGTACCGGTCTACGTGCTGCGCGTGCCGGTGCGATATTACCGCGTGCCGCCGCCGCATTTCCGCGGCTGGCGGACCGACGCGCCACCGCGCTGGCATGAACACTGGGGCCGCGACTGGCAGGACCGGCGCGGCGGCTGGGAGCGCCGCGACCGCCACGCCCCGCCGCCGCGTGCGCCGCTGCCGTCCTACCAGAAGCACTATTCGGGCGACCGTTATCCGGGTGAGTTCGAGCGCCAGCGCGAGATTCGCACCGAGCGTTACCGCTACCAGCCGCGCGAGGAGTTCACGCGGCGCTATGAGGAGCGGCGATCCCCCGGCGAGGGACCGCGACCACGCGGCGAGGGACCCCGCGACGGCGGGCGCGGGCCGGATCGACGCTGACGCTCAGTCGGGCTGCCCCAGCAGGTCGCCAAGCATGCGCTTGAACACCTGCACCACGGCATCGCGGTCGATGTCAGGGTTGCGGATGGCGCGGATCTTCAAACCTTCGAACATCGCCGCGATGGCCTCGACCATGCCACCGATCGCCGCTTCGTCGTTCTGCCGGCCGGTGCTCTGGCGATGCGAGCGCAGCGTCGCCGCGAGGCTGTCGCGACATTGCCGGTCGGCCGCCTGCACGATGGCCGCGACGTGCGCGTTGCGCGCGGCCTCGGCAACGATTTCCAGATGCAGGCCGGCGGCGCCGGGATCAAGGTTGGTCTCCACGCCCTCGACGGCGCGTTCGACCATTGCTGCCTTGACGTCGTGGGCACGCCGCAGCTCCGTGGTCATCTGGACCAGGCGCTGCACGTCCTCGGCGACGATGTCGGCGATGATCGCTTCCTTGTTTTCGAAATAATGATAGATGTGGCCGGTGCTCATCCCGGCGCGCTTTGAAATCTGCGCGATGCTGGTGCCGTGGAAGCCATATTCCCGAAAGCACTCCGCTGCGGCACTGCGCACCTGGGCGCGCCGGGCATCGGCACGGGGCGAGAAAACCGGCGGGGTGGGAGACAGGGCGGGGGCCATGGCGCAGCTCCTGGGACGGTGAAGAATCCGTGAAGGCAGGACCCGGCTTGCGCTTCAACGTATTCTAAGATAGATTGAACATTCATTCTAACCAGAATCGCCCTCCTGTTTCAACCACCGGCACGCGCCGCCGTCGCGCCGCACGCCGATCGAGAGCTTCCATGCAGACCCCACGTCCCCTGTCTTCCGTATCCCTCGCGCTCACGCTGACCGCCGCACTGGCGCTCGCCGCATGCGGCAAATCCGCGGAACCGCCGCCCGGGGGCGGCGCGCCCGGTGCACCGGGCGTCACCGTGGTGGCCGTGCAACCCGAATCCGCGCCGGTGACGACCGAATTGCCGGGGCGTACCACGCCCTATCTCGTCGCCGAGCTGCGCCCGCAGGTCAGCGGCATCGTCAAGGCGCGCCTGTTCAGGGAAGGCGGCACGGTGAAGGCGGGCGAAGTGCTCTATCAGATCGACCCGGCGACGTATCAGGCGACGGTCGACAGCGCTCAGGCCAACCTCGCGCGAGCCGAAGCGAATCTCGATGCGGCGCGCATCAAGGCCGAGCGCTATGCGGACCTGGTGAAGATCGAGGCGGTGAGCAAGCAGGCCAACGACGATGCCGCGGCGGCGATGAAACAGGGACAGGCCGAGGTCAGCGCCGCCCGCGCAGCGCTCGAACGTGCGCGCATCGACCTGGCCTACACCCGCGTGACCTCACCCATTTCCGGCCGTATCGGGCGCTCGGCGGTGACACCGGGGGCGCTCGTCACCGCCAATCAGACCGACGCGCTTGCCACCGTGCAGCAACTCGACCCCATCCATGTCGACCTGACCCAGTCGAGCGCGGATCTGCTGCGCATGAAACGCGATTTCGAGGCCGGCACCATGCGGCGCACAGGCGGCAATGGCGTGCCGGTGCAGCTCGTGCTGGAAGACGGCAGTGTCTACGGGCACGAAGGCAAACTGGCCTTCTCCGAGGTGACGGTCGACCCCGGCACCGGCAGCGTGACGTTGCGCGCGGTGTTCCCCAACCCCAAGGGTGAACTGTTGCCGGGCATGTATGTGCGTGCGCGCCTGGCACAGGGCAGCCGGGATGGCATCTTCCTGCTGCCGCATGCGGCGTTGATGCGCGACCCCAAGGGCAATGCCTCGGTCATGCTGGTAAACGCCCAGAACCAGGCCGAAGCGCGCCCGGTCAAGGCCGGGCAATCGGTCGGCGACACGTGGATGGTGACCGAAGGGCTGGCCGCAGGCGACCGTGTCATCGTCGAAGGCCTGCAGCGCGTGAAACCCGGCGCGCCGGTGCAGGCGCAGGACGCCGCCACAGCGCAGCCCGCTGCCGCCGCCCCGGCAAAAAGGTAAACAGCCATGGCGCGTTTCTTCATCGACCGGCCCATCTTCGCGTGGGTCATCGCCCTGGTCATCATGCTCGCGGGTGCGTTGTCCATCGTGACGCTGCCGATCACCCAGTATCCGGCCATCGCACCACCCACCATCGCCATCAATGCCAGCTATCCCGGTGCATCGGCGAAAACCGTGGAAGATTCGGTCACCCAGGTGATCGAACAGAAGCTCACGGGGCTGGATGGCCTGCTCTACATGAACTCGCAGTCCGATTCCTACGGCCGCGCGACGGTGACGCTGACGTTCGACGCCGGCACCGATCCCGACATCGCCCAGGTGCAGACGCAAAACAAGCTGCAGCTCGCCTTGCCGCTGCTGCCGCTGGCGGTGCAGCAGCAGGGCGTGCAGGTGGTGAAGTCGACACGCAATTTCCTGATGATCGTCGGCTTCGTCTCCAAGGACGGCAGCATGAGCCGCACGGACCTGGCCGACTTCCTCAACTCCACGGTGGTGGAGCCGCTGTCGCGCGTCACCGGCGTCGGCGAAGTGCAGGTGTTCGGCGCCCAGTACGCCATGCGCATCTGGCTCGATCCGGCCAGGCTGAACGAATTCCGCCTCACCCCTGGCGATGTGCAGGCGGCGATCCGCGCGCAGAACAACCAGGTGTCGGCGGGCCAGCTCGGCGGTACGCCGGCGCTGGCGGGGCAGGGCTTCACCGCATCGATCACCGCGCAAAGCCGTCTGCAGACGGTCGGGGAATTCGAGCGCATCCTGCTCAAGACCTCGGAACAGGGTGGCGAGGTGCGCCTGAAGGACGTCGCCCGCATCGAGATCGGCGCGGAGAACTACGGCATCATCGGGCGCTTCAACGGCCAGCCTGCCTCCGGCCTCGGCATCAAGCTCGCCGCGGGAGCCAACGCACTCGACACGGCGAAAGCGGTCAACGCCCGGATCGAGCAGATGAAGCCCTATTTCCCGCCCGGCCTCGATATCGTGGTGCCCTACGACACCACGCCGTTCGTGAAGATTTCCATCATGAACGTGGTGTACACGCTCATCGAGGCGATCGCCCTGGTGTTCCTGGTGATGTACCTGTTCCTGCAGAACCTGCGCGCGACGCTGATTCCGACCATCGCAGTGCCGGTGGTGCTGCTCGGCACCTTCGGCGTGATGGCGGTCGCCGGTTTTTCGATCAATACGCTGACCATGTTCGGCCTGGTGCTGGCCATCGGCCTGCTGGTCGACGACGCCATCGTGGTGGTGGAGAACGTCGAGCGCATCATGAGCGAGGAAGGCCTCTCACCCAAGGAGGCAACCCGCAAATCGATGGACCAGATCACCGGGGCGCTCGTCGGCATCGGCCTCGTGCTGTCCGCCGTGTTCGTGCCGATGGCGTTCTTCGGCGGTTCGACCGGCGTGATCTATCGCCAGTTTTCCATCACCATCGTATCGGCCATGGCCTTGTCGGTGCTGGTGGCGATCATTTTCACCCCTGCGCTGTGCGCCACCATGCTGAAACCCGTTGAAAAGGGCCACGCACGCCAGGAACGTGGCTTCTTCGGCTGGTTCAACCGCATGTTCGCGCGCAACGCCCGGCGCTACGAGTCGGCGGTGGGCAAGATCCTCGCGCGCAGCCTGCGCTTCCTCGCGATCTACGCCGCCATCATCGGCGTGCTGGCGCTGCTGTTCGTCCGCATGCCGACGTCGTTCCTGCCGGACGAAGATCAGGGTGTGATGTTCACCCAGATCATCCTGCCAGGCGGCGCGACCCAGGAGCGTACGCTCGAGGTGGTGAAAAAAGTCGAACGACAGTATCTCGAAGGCGAAAAGGGCAAGGTGCGCTCGATTTTCGCCGCCGCCGGCTTCAGCTTCGCGGGTCAGGGCCAGAACATGGGTATCGGCTTCGTCAACATGGAACCGTGGGACCAGCGCCACGAACCGGGTGCGGACGTGAAGTCGATCGCCGGCCGGGCCATGGGCGCGTTCGCGCAGATCAAGGAGGCGATGGTGTTCGCCTTCGTGCCGCCGGCGGTGCTCGAACTCGGCACGTCCACCGGCTTCAACGTGCAGCTGCAGGACCGTGCCGGTCTCGGCCACGACGCGCTCATCGCGGCGCGCAACCAGTTCCTCGGCATGGCGGCGCAGGACAAGCGGCTGGTGGGTGTGCGGCCGAACGGCCAAGAGGACGTGCCCGAATTCCTGATCGAGGTCGACCACGCCAAGGCCGGCGCGCTGGGCGTTGCGGTCGCGGACATCAACGACACGCTCGCCACCGCCTGGGGCGGCAGTTACGTCAACGATTTCCTCGACCGTGGCCGCATCAAGAAGGTGTACCTGCAGGCCGATGCCGGCGCACGCATGACGCCGGACGATGTCGGCAAATGGTACGTACGCAACAAACGGGGCGAGATGGTGCCGCTGTCGGCCTTCACCACGGCGAAGTGGAGCTACGGCTCGCCGCGCCTGGAACGCTACAACGGCCAGCCGTCGGTGGAACTGCTCGGTCAGGCCGCGCCCGGCCTGTCGTCGGGGGATGCCATGGCGGCAGTGGAGGAGATCGTCGCCAGGCTGCCGACAGGGATCGGCTACGAATGGACTGGCACCTCCTTCGAGGAGCGCCGCTCGGGTGCGCGGGCGCCGGCGCTCTATGCCCTGTCGCTGCTGGTGGTGTTTCTCTGCCTCGCCGCCCTGTACGAAAGCTGGTCCGTGCCTTTCGCGGTCATGCTGGTGGTGCCGCTCGGCGTGGTGGGCGCGCTGCTTGCGGCGACCGGGCGCGGGCTGGCCAACGACGTGTATTTCCAGGTCGCCCTGCTGGCGACGATGGGGCTGGCGTCGAAAAATGCGATCCTCATCGTCGAGTTCGCCAAATCGCAGATGGAGCAGGAGGGCAGGGACCTCGTCACGGCGACGCTTGCCGCCGTGCGCATGCGTCTGCGGCCCATCATCATGACCTCGCTCGCCTTCGGTTTCGGCGTGCTGCCGCTGGCAATCGCCACGGGTGCCGGTTCCGGTGCGCAGAACGCCGTGGGAACGGGCGTACTCGGCGGTACGATCGCCGGCACGCTGCTCGGCATCTTCTTCATTCCGCTGTTCTATGTCGTGATCAAGCGCATATTCCGCGGCAGTCCACATGCGGAGGGCATCGCGCCCGCCGCCGCTGCGCAGGAGGTCAAATGATGTTCGCGCTGCGCACCTTCGCCCTCGTGCTCACCGCCGTCCTGGCGGGCGGCTGCACGCTGATCCCCGACTATCTGCGCCCGGCGGCGCCGGTGCCGGAGGTTTTTCCCGATGCCCCCAGGGCGGCAGCGGAGGCGCCGGCCGTTGACACCGTCGCCTGGCGCGACCATTTTGCCGACGCGCAGCTGCGCGAGGTGATCGCGCTCGCCCTGGCCAACAACCGCGACCTGCGCGTCGCCGCGCTCAACATCGAAAAGGCGCACGCGCAGTACGGCATCCAGCGCGCCGATCTCTATCCCGCCATCGGCGCGAACGCCGGCCAGACCGCGCAGCGCTTGCCCAACGGCTCGGGAGGGGGCGACGTCAGCCGCGCCTACAGCGCCACCATCGGCTTTTCCGCCTACGAGCTGGACTTTTTCGGACGCATCCGCAGTCTCAACGCGCAGGCGCTCGAACTTTACCTCGGCACCGAGGAAGCCCGCCGCAGCGCGCAGATCAGTCTGGTGGCGGAAGTGGCGCGCGCCTGGCTCACGCTCGCCGCCGACCGCGAGCGCCTCGCGCTCGCGCTGCGCACGCTGGAGACGCGGCAAAAATCCTTCGATCTCACGCAGCGCAGTTTCGATGCCGGCGCGGTGTCCGCGCTCGATCTGCGCCAGGCGGATACCCTGTTGCAAGGCGCGCGCGCCGACGCGGCGCGTTACCGCAGCGTGGTGGCGCAGGACGAGCACACACTCGCGCTGCTCGCCGGTGCTCCGGTGCCCGGCGAATGGCTGGCGTCGCAGTTGCCGGACGGCGTCACTGCCGTCGCCGAACTGCCGGCCGGCGTACCGTCCGAAACCCTCACGCGCCGCCCCGACATCCTGCAGGCGGAACGTGCGTTGCGTGCCGCCAACGCCAGCATCGGCGCGGCGCGCGCCGCGTTCTTTCCGCGTATCACCTTGACCGCCGCCGCCGGCACCGCGAGCACCTCCCTCGACGATCTGTTCGGCAGCGGTTCCGGCGCCTGGAGCTTCATTCCGCAGCTGCGCGTCCCCATTTTCGAAGCGGGGCGGCTGCAGGCGAGCCTCGACGTCGCGGAAGTGCAGCGCGACATCCAGGTCGCGCTGTACGAGAAGGCGATTCAGTCGGCGTTCCGCGAAGTGGCCGACACCCTCGCCGAGCGCGCCACGCTGACAGAACAGCTCGATGCGCGGCGCCGTCTGGTCGATGCGGCGACAGCCAGCTTCCGTCTGTCGGACGCACGTTATCGCGGCGGCGTCGACAGCTATCTCGGCCTCCTCGACGCCCAGCGTGCGCTGTATGCCGCCGAGCAGGACCTCATCGCCGTACGCCTTGCCGAAGCGGCGAACCGTGTCACCCTGTACAAGGCACTGGGTGGCGGCTGGCGGTGACGGCTCCGGCCGGGAGACGCCCCGATTTCGGGTAGTGGGACCACCCCGTCATCGGGCCGGGGTGCGCCTTGATAAACAACGATATAACAATATCTTGCAAATTATTTGCAAGGTAAAGCCTTATACTGAAAACTGTTCTGCAACGCCGGGGTGAGGCGTGGTTCATGATCCGCCACGGCGGCGGTGGGCCCTTCAAGTTTGCCAGCCGTTTGCCGTAGATCCTGTGGGGCGCTTTATTTCTCCTGGGGAAAAAAACCGGCAAAACCACGGAAAACAGGAAATCCGGGTGCATACGATGAACAGACGCGCCGCACTGCAGGCCTTGCTGGCACTGGGCGCAACGCCATGGAGCGGGCCGGGCCGCGGTGCGCCGTCGCCTCCCGATCCGATCCGCGTCAATATCCCCGGCCCCCAGTTGTTGCCGTTCATCCCGGTGGAGCTTATTCCCGTGCTGAGGATCGACCGCGAGCTGGGGGGCCGTGTGGTCATCCGGCATCTGCCCAACGGGGTGCAGGCACTGGAAGACCTCGTCGCGGGCGACGCGCATTTCGCCGGAACCGCGTTTTCCGTGCTGCCCAACTTCGTCGCCAAGGGCAAACCCGTGGTGGCGCTGGCCACCCTGAGCAGCGGCGCCCTTCCTACGCGCTGCTTGTGCGCAATGATCTGGCGCAGGAAATCCGTAGCCCGAAGGATCTCAAGGGACACAGCCTCGGCATCCCTCTCGGCAGCCCGACCAGCAAGACCTATCTCCAGAACCTCATGGAACTCTGGCTCCGTGCCTGGGGGGTTGCGAGCGACCAGGTGCGCTGGGTGCCTGCCGCAATGAATCTCGACGGCATGCACGGTGCGCTGGCAAGCGGTGCGGTCGACGCCGTGTTCTGCGAGGAACCTCTGGCCGGCACCCTCGTCCGCAGGAAAATCGGCACCTTGCTGGCCAACCTCGTGCACGCCAAAAATCCGGCGCGCTTCATCGGCCGCCAGCACCTTCGAGCGGTGCTTGCAAGTACGCCCGCACTCATCGCGGCGGATCCGCGTCGCGCCGAACTGATGGCACGCATGCTGCGACGGTCGCTGGCCTGGGTGCGGCGGACGCCACCCGAGGCGGTGGTGGCGCGCCTGGAGTTCGCGGATGCCGAGCAGGCCCGCGACGTCGCCGACGCCATGCGGCGCTGGCCGGGACTGTATAGTCGCGCCGGCCGTTTCGCGGCCGCGGAAATCGAGTCGACGCACCAGTTCTTCAAAACCTCCGGGATTTCCTTGCCCGCCGGCCTGGATATCCGCGCCCTGATTGACGAGCGCTGGGTGAACCCGCCGCAATGACGTTCCGGAACATGGCGAAAAACACCTCCGCCCAGCGAACCACCCTCCGCACCCAGGCCATCCGGCGCCTGGTGCTGGTCGGGCTCATCGCCAGTGTGCTTCTGTTCAGCTTCGGCGCATTGTCGTTCCAGCTCTTGAACAAGCGCGAGTTGGCACTGCACCAGGAACAGATACGCCAGCATTACGCCAACACCCTGCCGAAGCTGGAACACGCGCGCCAGCAGGCGGCGGCGCAGATCGTCAAGCGGCTCGAGTATTCGCGCATCCTGGAAGAGGAGGGCGATCGCCGCTGGCCGGTGCTGACCTCGTTTCTCAACGCGCAGTGGGCGTCCAGCGATTTTTCCAACATGGTGATTCTCGATAGTGTCGACCGGGCGCTGTACAGCTATGGCCCGGAAGCGGACACCCTGGGGCCGCGTGCCGCGGAGTCGAAGACATGGCTGTACGCGCCACAGCACCGGCAGCTCTACGCGGTGTACCGCATGCCGCTGTGGATGGGCAACCACGGGCACGGGCAGCTGGTTCTGTTCAAGGCACTGTCGAACTCGCATCTGCGCACCCTCGCCATTCCGCAGACGCATCTGCACCTGCGCTACCAGGGCGCGACCGTGGCGAACTCGGAGGACGGTTGGAAGCCCGATTCTGCCGGGTACACGCAGGTGGAGGTCCCCTGGACCGAAACGCCCCTGGATGGTGCCGACGTTCCCGTGCTCGTGGCCTATCGCGACCAGGGTGATCTTTATCCCTTTTCGCAGTTCGCCTTTCGCCCTCTCATGGCCTCGACCTTCATCGTCGGCCTCCTGTGGCTCGGTCTGGGCCGCTGGCTTTCGCGCACCACGCGGCGCATCGCCGCGCTGGAGGAGGGCGCCCGCTGTTATGCCGAAGGGCACGACCGGGCCACATTCGATGGCGCGCTGACTCCCGCCCTGCGCCACGAAGACGAAATCGGGCAGACCGCCCGGGCGTTCCAGTATCTGGTACAGAGCATCGAGGTGCGCGACATGGAGCAGCGTCGCTATCTCGACACCCTGGCGCTGCTGGAGGAAGCCGTCATCGAATTCGATGGCGCGGGCCGCATCCTGCACGCGAGCCCGGGCTGGGACAAGCTCACCGGGGAGGAGGCGAGCCTTGGCGGCACGCTGCAATCCTTTCTGCACGAGGACGACGTTCCCTTGTTGCAGAGCCAGATCGCCCGCCTGCTCGAAGGCCACGCCGTATCGGCGACGCTGCGGCTGCGGCTGCGGCCGCGGGCGGACCGCACTCACGAAACCTGGGTGGAAGCCCGGCTGCTGGCATTCGAAAGGACCGATGCGTACGAGGCCCATCTGCGCGGCGTGCTGCGCGACGTCACCCAGACCTGCCTGCAGGAGCAGCAGATCAGCCACATGGCGCTGCACGACGCGCTCACCGGACTGCCCAATCGCGTGCTGCTGGAGGACCGCTTCAAAGTCGCCCTGCGCCTCGCGTCGCGCAACGACGAGGCGGTAGGCGTGTGCTTCATCGACCTCGACCACTTCAAGACGATCAACGACACTCTCGGCCACAAAGCGGGCGACCGGCTGCTGGTGGCGTTTGCCGAGCGACTGCGGCGCACCCTGCGCGCGGGCGACACGCTTGCGCGCTGGGGTGGCGACGAATTCGTGCTGCTGCTGCCCGATCTGGTGGCGGAGTCGGAGGTGCGCCAGGTCGCCGACAAGGTGACTGCCGCGCTGCAACAACCATTCGACCTGGACGGCAGCGACATCCGCGTCACCTTCAGCATGGGCGCGGCCGTTTTTCCGCACGACGGCGAGGACGTCGAAACGCTGTTTTCCCACGCCGACCGGGCCATGTTCCATGCCAAGGGGCAGGGGCGCAACCAGGTCTGTTTCTTCCAGGACATGGCAGCAAAGGTTCCCGACAAGCGCGAACTTTACATCCAGAACCGTCTCGCCGAGGCCATCGAACTGGGTCTCATCGAGACCTGGTTCCAGCCCATCGTCGACGCGCGCAGCGGCCGCTGCACCGCGGTGGAAGCGTTGGCGCGCTGGCAAGACGCCGAGCTCGGCTGGATCAGTCCCGCCGTCTTCATTCCCATGGCGGAGAATCTCGGCCTCATCCACGCGCTCGGTCGGCGCATCCTGCTCGACAGCCTGGACGCCCTGCAACAGCTACAGCAGCGCGGCCTGGGTATCCTGATGGCGGTCAATATTTCCAAGCGCCAGCTGTTCGTGCGCGGGTTTTCCGGACAAATCGCCGAGGAAGTGAAGCAACGCGGCCTGCAAGCGCGCCAGCTGGTGCTCGAAGTGACCGAGAGCGTCGCCTTGCACGATGTCGAACGTGGCGCCGACCACGTCCAGGAACTGCGCCGCGCCGGCTTTCTCATCGCCATCGACGATTTCGGTACCGGTTATTCCTCGCTGTCCCAGCTGCACGAAATGAATGCCGTCGAACTTAAAATCGATATCTCCTTCGTGCGTCGCCTGCACGAGCCGGCCGGGCGCAGCATGGTGCAGGCCATCGTCAACATGGCGAGCGCGCTTGGCATGAACACCGTCGCCGAAGGCGTGGAGACACAGGACGTTGCCGATACCCTCAGCGAGGTGGGCGTCACCTGCCTGCAAGGCTATCTGTTCGCCAGGCCGATGCCGCTTGCACAGCTGGAACCCTGGCTGCAGCACAATGCGACACAATGCAGGGCAGGGGAGACGGCGCACGCGCCCGCCTCCGAAATGGAGCGCTGAGATGCAAACGGGCACGCCACGTCTCCTCGTGCTGTGTGCCGGCATGCTGCCGCTCGCGGCGCAGGCCGCCAACTGGCTGGAAGTGTTCGGCAACGAAGCGGCGGATGCGCCGCGTTTCCGTCCGTTCGCGATCGTCCAGCCGACCTGGACCCACATCGACGCCGAGCCGATCTCCGGCCTGCAGGGGCCGCTTGCCGCCTACAACGGGCGCCACATCTTCCCCAACGAAGTGCCGCCTGATTTCGGGGACACCTCCCGCCTGCAGGTCATGCGCGCCCGCCTGGGCGCGCGCGGCCGCCTCACCGACCGCATCAACTACTACGCACTGGTCGAGGCCGGACGGAACCCGATGACCCTGCAACGCGACGCGGTACTCGCCGGCCTGTCGCTCACCTTCAACCATCTGCCGGGCGCGCGCATCCGCGTCGGCTTGTTCAAGCTGCCGACCGACGAGGAAGCCGTCATGTCGGGGCCGCGTCTTTCCCC
>JANJXF010000066.1 GCA_024709165.1 Thiobacillus sp.
TTGGTCGCGTCGATCACCGGGAGGGCTTCGCGGAACTTGAGGCCGGACTGCACGGCATTGTTGAAGCCGACCTGAAGGTCATCGACCTGCTGGCCGGTGTCGCCGGCCATGCGGAACAACTCGCGGCGCAGCCCATCCACCGCCTGCGCGGCACCGATCTGCGCGCGCTCGAGCCGGGCAGGCATGCGATCGAGGGTGAGCAGCTGTTCGCCATCGTCGAGGCGTGCAGGGGGCGCACGCGGGCGGAAGCGAAGCTGGAGTGTCACCGGCGCTACATCGACATCCAGCTGGTGCTCGAAGGGATCGACGAGATGGGGTGGAAGTCGCTCGCCGATTGTTCGGCGCCAGCGACGGAATACGACGCTGCGCGCGACATCCGGTTCTTCGACGACGCGCCGGCGAGCTGGGTCGCCACCCCGCCGGGGGCATTCTGCGTGTTCTTTCCCGACGATGCGCACGCGCCGCTGGTGGGCACCCTGAAGGGCACAAGCGCGGGCACGATCCGCAAGGTGGTGGTAAAGATCGCCGTGTGACGCGGAACCGCGCTGTGCCGCCAGCTCAGTGGCCGGTCAGCGGTTCGCCCAGTTCGAGCTCGAGTTTCTGCAGTTCCCACAAGGCTTCGCCGTGCGTCGGGTCCAGTTCCAGCACTTTCTGGAAATCCCCGATGGCCTCGCGTACGCGTCCCAGTCCGAGATTGCCGCGCCCCGATGCCATCCACGCCTGGGGGTTGAAGGGGTCTTCCCTTACCCATTCCAGGGCGAGTCGGGCCAACTCCTGCCATTTCTTCTTTGCGCTGAGGTCGCAGGCGGTGAGGAAATAGCCGCTGTTGCGCGAGGGGTTTTCCCAGAACGGGCCCTGGTCGGGGATGTCCGACGCCGGCAGGGCGGGCAGTTGCTTCATCCAGCCGATGGGGATGGCGAAATGGAATATGCCCCCGCTGCGGGATTTGAAGGTGAGGATGCCGACCAGTTCGCCCTTGTCGTTGAAGAGGCCGCCGCCGCTTGCGCCCGGGTCGAACCGGGCGGACGTCTGGATCACCCTGCCGCCGTCGCAGGCGCAGGTGAAGAGGCCCTTGATGTGGCCCTGCGTGACGGTGAACGTGCCGCCGGAATAACCGACCGCCTGGACGGGATGGCCGACCTGGGTCTGGCCCGGGTCGGCGATGGGCGCGGGCTTGCCGGGATGTCCCGGGAGCCTGAGCAGGCACAGGTCCCGGAAGGTGTCCCCGCTCTGGGTGCTCGCGAGCCAGGAGGCCTGCGCGCTGGATACCTTGATCTCTCTGGCGTTGCGCACCACGTGACAGTTGGTGAGAAGGCGCTCCGGCGCGACCAGTACCCCCGAGCCGAGTTCCTTCTTGCCGTCGCTGCGGGTCACCTCGATTTTCAATACCCATTCCTGCCACGCCGGCTGGTCCGCCGCAGCGGCCGGGCCGGGGCCTGCGAGCGGGAGCAGCAGGGCCACGGCGAAGGAAAGGAAACGGCCGCGTTGCAGCATCGGGAATCTATGCCCCTTGCGGGTCGCATCGGCGATACAAAAATTCGATGCTCACGGCGGGCTGGACCATCTAAAAAGAAAAAGGGAGGTCAATGATAATCAGTAAATGAAGACCGGCTTCAGGCCCGGGAGTTCCGGCCGAAGGGCGCGAGCCGCGCTGCCGGCCTTCCGATTTCGGAAGGAGGTGCATCATGAAAACCGTCCGAATGAGTCTTGCAATCGCGAGCATGTTTCTAATGGTTCCCGCTTCCATGGCCGACGAGCCGGGAATGGGGTGGGACGTCTTCTACACGGGAGAGGGTGAACGTATCAGCCGCTCTTATGAGAAGAGCCCCGCGACCGGCACCGAGGGCCTTGGGTTCGACGCGTTCAACGTGGGCGATGGCGTGAAGATCGACGATTTCCACCAGTCCTACATGGGCACGTCCATGGGCTCGGAGGCGAGCGACGGCTGGGACGTCTTCCGCGTAGGCGAGGGCGATCCGCTGCCCTGATGCCAAGCCATTGAGGCATGCAGGCCCGGCGGGATCGGCGTAGGCCGATCGCTGCGCCGGGCACGCACAAGCCGCTTTCTTTCCGGATTTCGCGTCTAGTAGTGTGGCGGGACCTCGTCGCGCGGGCCGGGCGTGTCCTCCGGCAGCGCGTCCTTCATCCGCTGGTGGAGGAGGCGCAACTGATCCTGCAGGAGATCGATCTGCGCCTGCTGGCGAACGACGGTCTGGTTGAGCGTCTCGAGCAGGTCGTCCACGAACGCGAGCCGGGTTTCCAGTTCGGTGAGGCGGGCGGGGAGGTTGGCGGTCGATTCGGTCATGGTTGCGCGGCGCCGGGGAGCAGAGGGAGTACGAGCTTTTCCAGCCGGGGATAATGCACCTGGCCGGCGATCCTGTGGCGGATGCGGCCCTCGGCGTCGACGACGAACGAGGTCGGCACGCTCGCCACGTGGCCGAACGCGGCCGCCACCGACGCGTTGGTCGGCGCGGCCATGAAGGCGTAGTCCTTGTCCGCCATCCAGGCGGCGATCTTGTCGGGCGGGTCGTCGACGCTGATCGAGACGACCTCGAAGCCCCGCGCGCGATGGTCGTGCCAGAAATCGTCGATCACTGGTTTTTCCTTGCGGCAGTAGGGGCACCAGGTCGCCCAGAAGTTGACGAGCACGACCTTGCCCTTGAGGGCCTCGCTGGTCAGCACACGGCCGTCGGTCAGCGTCACCTGCCACGCCGGTGCGGCGCGGTCCTCGTCGCTGACGTCGGCCGGCGGGCGGAACCACAGGTACACGATCAAACCCAGTAGAATCAGGGTCAGCGGACTCGGCGTCCACTTCTTGACGAGGGCTTGTCTATCCATGCTGTGGCTGAAATCGTTTCATATCGTGATGGTGGTGAGCTGGTTCGCCGGGCTGTTCTACCTGCCGCGGATCTTCGTCAACCTCGCGATGGAAACGAACGACGCCGCCTACGACCGTCTGCTCGTGATGGCGGGCAAATTGTACCGGTTCGTCACGCCCATCATGTGGCTGACGCTGATCACCGGAACCTGGCTGTGGCTCGCGTATTTCCCGCTGTCGATGAACTGGATGTGGGCGAAGCTCGCACTCGTCGCCGGGCTGGTCGGCTATCACCATGTCTGCAAAAGCCTGCTGCGCGCATTCGAAGCCCGTCGGAACACGAAATCCCACACTTGGTTTCGCTGGTTCAATGAAATCCCGGTGATCGTGCTGCTGGTCGTGGTGCTGCTGGTGGTATTGAAGCCGTTTTGATTTTTTTCATCCGCGAAGGACGCGAAGGGACGCGAAGAAAACCTCAAGAAAGCTTGGTCTTTACTTCGCGATCCTTCGCGTCCTTCGCGGATAAATGTTTTTGAGAGCCCAGTTTGAAGCCCGAATCTCGTCGCAATAAAATGCCGCATCCCGTCCGCCCCGAGCGCGAAGCCTTGCCACCCGCCAGCCATTTCGCCACCTGCCCGCGCGGGCTGGAGGAACTGTTGGCGGCCGAACTGCAGGCCGCCGGTGCACAGGTCGTGCGCCAGCTTCCCGCGGGGGTACTGTTCACCGCCGACGCCGCGGCCGAAATGCGCGCCAACCTCACCTCGCGCACCGCCACCCGCATCCTGCGCAAGGTCGGCTACACGCGCTACCGCAAGGAAGAGCACATCTACCGGGCGGCGCTCGACCTGCCCTGGCCCGACTGGTTCGACGTCAAGCGGACCATCGCGGTCAAGGTCGGCGCGCAGAACGCGCCCTTGAAGAGCCTCAACTTCATCACGCTGAAGATCAAGGACGCGATCTGCGACCGCTTCCGCGAGGAGACGCGCGCGCGCCCGAGCGTCGATACCGAATCGCCCGACGTCCCCGTGTACGCCTTCCTCACCGCCGACACCGCGACCTTCTACCTCGACACCTCGGGCGAGCCGTTGTTCAAAAGGGGGTTCAAGCGCGAGGCGAGCGCGGCTTCGATCAAGGAAAATCTCGCTGCCGGCCTGCTGCTGCTGTCCGGCTGGGAGCCCGGCACGCCGCTGCTGGACCCCATGTGCGGTGCCGGCACCATCCTGCTCGAAGCCGCCGACCTGGCGCTCAACCGCGCGCCGGGGCGCGCCCGCCATTTCGCCTTCGAGCACTACCGCGATTTCGACGCCGCGCTGTGGCAGCGCATCAAAATGGAGGCGAGGGCAAAGGAAAAGCCGCTGACGCGCCTGCCGGTATTCGGCGCCGACCGAGACCGCTGGGTGCTCGACAAGGCCAGGAACAATCTCGCCGCCGCCGGCTATGCCGACGCCATCGAACTCAAGGTGTCGGACGTCCTCGACCTGAAAGCCCCGACCCCGGTTGGCACCCTCGTCACCAACCCACCCTACGGCGAGCGCCTCGGTGAGGTCGAAGATCTGGCTGGCTGGTATCCCCTGCTGGGCGACTGGCTGAAACAGAACTTCGCCGGCTGGCAGGCGTGGATCATCTCCGGCGACCCGCTGCTGCCGAAGGCGATCGGGTTGAAGGCCAGTCGCCGCATCGCACTGTTCAACGGGCAGATCGAGACGCGGTTTTTGCAGTACAGAATGATTGCGGGGGCGATGAGGGCGAAGACGCCGGCAGGAAATGGTGTTTGACCCCGCTTTCGCTTGCAGGTACAAATTGGGCTGGGTAACGGCATGCTTGCGCCCCGCTTGACCGTCAGCGGCCGTCCCCGTGAATCAAGACCAGAGCCTTGCCTATTATGTACCCAGACCCCACCATGTGACGCAAAAAAGGAGAAACCCGTGACCCAGGCAGAACACCCCAGACCCCCATTCCCACCATTTAACCAGGAATCCGCTGCAAAAAAAGTCAGACTTGCGGAGGATGCATGGAACAGCAGGGATCCAGAGAAAGTTTCTCTTGCGTATACACCCAACACAATCTGGAGAAATCGCTCGGAGTTCCTTTGTGGCCGGGAAGAAGTTGTACAATTTCTAATGCGCAAATGGAGCAAGGAACTTGAATACAGACTTATAAAAGAGCTATGGGCATTCCATGAAAACCGCATTGCCGTCCGCTTTGCTTACGAATGGCGGGACGATTCTGGAAACTGGTTTCGCTCGTATGGCAATGAAAATTGGGAGTTCAATGAAAATGGTTTTATGCACAGACGCATGGCAAGCATCAATGACCTTCCAATCAATGAATCTGACCGCAAATATCATTGGCCGTTGGGTAGAAGGCCGGATGAGCATCCCGGATTATCGGAATTGGGCTTGTGAAAACTGATCGTACCTGGCCCTGAGGTTTCCCCACGAACCCCCATTGCAAGTCAAGGTGCTGAAGCATGGTTCCCCGCAAAAACGGGTGTGCATGGCAGCGGTTTGGTTTTTTTGAGGTGTCGAAGCCGCCCTGTGGAAACCTCATGGGGAAACCTCAGGGTCAGCTCGATTGTTGGCCCTCTCCTCAATCGGTGTGCCGACCAGTCAGGTGCACGACGGGTTGGCTTGCAGTGACTGTGTTTTGACTGCTCGCGCAGTGGGCACCATAATGGCACCATTTTGGTTTGGATGCCTCGCCATGCCCACGACACTAACCTTGAAGAACATACCGGACGAGGTATACGATCGCCTAAAGCTCTCCGCAGAGGCGCACCGACGCAGCATGAACAGTGAGGCAATCGTGTGCCTGGAGATGGCCCTTCTAGCGAACAGGCTTGCTCCTGCCGACCGGCTGGCGCGTGCGCGCACCTTGCGTGCTGCATTGCCAAGGGGGATGTTCCGCGCCAAAGACATTGATGCATTGAAGCGCGAGGGCCGCTCGTGATTGTGGTGGACTCGAATGTAGTGGCCTACCTGTACTTGCCCGGTGACCACACTTCCAAGGCTGAAGCGCTGCTTGAGAAGGACCCGGACTGGGCTGTTCCGATCCTGTGGCGCAGTGAATTCCGCAACATCCTCGCCGGATACCTGCGGCGCAAGATTCTGACCTTCGACCAGGCCTGCGATCTTCAAAATGAGGCCGAGGACCTGCTTGCGGGATCGGAGTTCGAGGTTGATTCGAAGGCAGTGCTGGAACTGGTGAGAGACAGCGACTGCCCACCGTATGACTGCGAATTCATGGCGCTGGCGAACAAGCTGCAGGTCAAGCTGGTGACGATGGACGCCAAGCTTCTGAGGGCTTTCCCGAAGCGCACGGCCTCGCTGGCTGCGGGCTAACGCCCCCTGCAACGATGGGTTGGAACCGGATGAATGTCGCCTTCCGCACGCCGGTGGGCGACTACATCAGCCCACTCGGGCCGGGCCGCTGAAGTGTCCTGCCACGCCGCTGGCATGGCAACGGAGGCCTCCTGCGCCAGAATAGTTGTCGCCCCGATAGAATCGATGATTTGGGGGCGATGAGAGAAGAGATGGCGGAATAGACGGGGTCAGACACCGAGAAATCGAGTCTGACCCCATATTTTCCCTTTCTGCCTGCGCGGCTTTTTGCGCAGGTCCGCTCGAACGCAGGGCTGGGCGTCGGTTCGGCGCAGGCAGTGACCGGGCCGACGTTGAGTGCTAGACTTCGTTGCATGAATGCCCACGTAGGCCACATTCTCGACGAAGCTCTCGGCTTACCGGCCGACGAGCGTTCGGCCTTGACCGCAGCGCTGCTCGATAGCCTCGAAGGCAGCGACGATTCTTCGATTACGGAAGCGTGGCGCCAGGAGATCAAGGCGCGGCAAGCGGCCCTGCGAGCGGGAACAGTCAAGGCCGTTTCTTGGGCGGAAGCGAAAGCACGACTGATCGCTCTGTAATTCGCTTCGGAGTCGAAATTCTGCCTGAGGCGGAGGCGGAAATCAGAGAGGTCTTCCTCTGGTACTTCGAGCGCAGCCCTATTGCAGCGGATGCTTTTCGAACCGAGACACTTCAGGCGATTGATCAACTTGCTGTCGATCCGATGATGTGGCCGGAAGGCGAGGATGCGATCAGGCGGCATATTCTCCGTCACTTTCCATACACGGTCTTTTACGAGATTCAAGGCAATATCGTGACTGTGCTCGCTGTCGCGCACCAGCGCCGTAAGCCAGGATACTGGTGTGAGCGGTAACGCCATTGCGGGCTGCATCTTCCGACGCCCAATTTGTTGCCTGTGCGGATAATGAGGGGCTCTATGCCGTTTCGTGTGGAAATTGACAAGTCAACAGACATGGCGGTCGGTGGTACAACCGCCCGATACTGACACCAACCTCTTGCCCGATGAGTATTCAGATCGAAGCCCTCTTCACCACCGCGCTTGGCCTGCAGCCGCCCTTGCGAAAATATCGTGTCTGACCCCATTTTTTCTGATGGGAATTCATGGAAATCTCAGGGTCAGACTCGATTTCCTGTCACGAGAGCATCCAGCGCCTGCTCGCCATTCCCGAAAAGCCACCGAAGGAGATATCCGATGAGTCAGCGACTCGACTACAAACTTGCCTCACCCGAGGCGTTCAATGCCCTGATCCATACCGAACGCCAGATCCACAAGAGCGGCCTTGAGGAGCCTCTGCTGGAACTGGTCAAGTCCCGAGCGTCGCAGGTCAACGGTTGCGCATGGTGCTTGGACATGCACACCAAGGACGCTCGTGCCCGTGGCGAGACCGAACAGCGCCTGTACCTACTTCCAGTGTGGCGCGACGCTCCGTGCTACAGTGCACGTGAGCGTGCCGCGCTGGGCTGGACCGAGGCGGTCACCCGGATTGCCACACAGGAGGTGTCCGATGCACTCTACTCTGAAGTGCGCGAGCACTTCGACGAGAAAGCCTTGGTCGACTTGACCTTGGCGATCATCGCGATCAACGGCTGGAACCGGATGAATGTCGCCTTCCGCACGCCGGTGGGCGACTACATCAGCCCACTCGGGCCGGGCCGCTGAAGTGTCCTGCCACGCCGCTGGCATGGCAACGGAGGCCCCCTGCGGGGATCCAGCTCGAGTGTTCGGCTCGATCATCTCCCCCTGCGCCAGAATATTTGTCGCCCCGATAGAATCGATGATTTGGGGGCGATGAGAGAAAAAATGGCGGAATAGACGGGGTCAGACACCGAGAAATCGAGTCTGACCCCATATTAACCGGCTCCGCGCTTTTGCGGAGTCCGGGTTGAATGTCGGGTTGGGCCTCTGCTCATTCATAGTGTGTCCACATGCGCAGGACACGAACCGTTTTCTCTTTGGTAAAAACTTCGTACACAATCCGGTGCTGGATATTGATGCGGCGAGAATATGCGCCAGCAAGATCACCTACCAACTTTTCAAAGGGTGGCGGGTTTTGAAAAGGGTCGTTGGCAAAAACCGCAAGCAGTTCTTGTGCCTTTTGTTTAAGGCCGCTTGCAGCAAGTTTCTTTGCGTCCTTCATCGCTTGCTTGGCATAAACGATTTCCCAGCTCACCACTTAAGCGCCTTTGAGCTTTTTGCGAGGGGCTCAGCCATACCGGCTTTGATGGACTCACGCATGCTAGGCACGGCCAACAGGTACAGGGTTTCTTGAATTGCACTCCAATCTTCTGCGGAGAGCAGAACGGCGCTGCTGCGTTTGCCGGAAATTATGATTGGCTCGTGTGACTCCACTGTTTGGTCAATAAGCCGGTACAGATTGGCGCGAGCTTCGCTGGCGGTAAGTGTGTTCATTTCGTGCTCCTTCAAAGAAGCGCATATGGTACGCTAAACCGTACGTCTGTCAAGCGGGTGGCTATGCAAGCGCTTCAAGTGGCCCAACGTGAAAGTGAGCGGCCTGCGCGGCTCTTCGCGCAGGTCGCCTCGAACGCAGGGTTAGGTTCCAGTGGTTGCCGTCTTCGCAATCCCGGCCTACAATGTGTAGTCAACGACAAAATGATACACACCATGCGCACCAATATTGTGATTGACGACAAGCTCATGAACAGCACGCTTCGAGCCACCGGGTTAAAGACCAAGCGGGAAGTGGTGGAATTGGGGCTCCGGACCTTATTGCGGTTACGGCAGCAAGAGGAAATCAAGCGCTTTCGCGGGAAGCTCAACTGGCAAGGCGACCTTGATGCAATGAGGACCGACAAGTGATATTGGTCGACACCAGCGTTTGGATCGACTACTTCCGAGGAACCGCAACACCGCAGGTGGAGAAATTGGACTCGCTGCTTGGAATCGAGCCGATTGCAACGGGCGATCTTATCTTGACTGAGGTGCTTCAAGGCTTTGTCAGTAACCGTGACTTCAACCAAGCTAAGAAGCTTATGACTTCGTTGGTGATCGTGGACTTGGCGGGGCAGATCATCGCCATTCAAGCTGCCAAGAACTTTCGGGTGTTGCGATCGCACGGGGTAACAGTACGCAAGACCATTGATACGGTGATTGCCACACGCTGCATCGAGAGTGGGTCGCCTCTTCTGTACAGCGATAGGGATTTCGATCCGTTCGTTGAGCACCTTGGACTCCGTTCAGTGCTGCCTGGAACCTAACGTAGAAGTGAGGGGCGGCCGGAGCGCGAAGCGCGGAGGGAAGCCTAGATGGGAAATGGGATGGGAAATGGGGTCAGGGATGGGAAATGGGGTCAGCGGTCGTAACCGTTACGATTAGCCGCGAGTTTCTTGGCCTCTTGTAGGTCAATACGTGCCTGGTGACCATGTTTCTCTAGCATGTGCAAGAGATTTGCACCACTGAGCAATACCAAAGGCTTGCCATTGGCAAAGGCGTAAGAGTCGGGGCCGTAGTCGGATGTCGTTACCAGAACACCCTTTGTTGCCCCTTCGTTCAATACAGTCCCGTAGAGGTCTCGGACGGCTCCAACGCCAACAGTATTGGTATATCGCTTGGCTTGGATAACGATCTTCCCGCCCCTGATTGGGTCAGGATCGAAAGCAATGGCATCAACGCCGCCATCGCGACTTGCTTGAGTGACCTTGACTTCACCGCCAGATGACGAAAACTCATTTTCAAAAATTTCGCGGATCAGGTGCTCGAAGTCTTCCCAATCCATTGCGGCAAGATTGACGCTCCCGTCAAGGGTGTTGGCAATCTCGTATGCCGAAACAAAGCGCCCATCATCGCGACGAAGCTGCATGATGGGCGGAACAGGCGACAAGCCGTGAAGTTTCGAACTGCCGACCCCCTTGAGAGACTTGAAACATGCTCTTGGTTCAACCTGGGTAAGATTGATTTCAAGAAATTCCGGCCGACTTGCGCGCAGCGAGAGTACGCAGGATGTAACCGGCTTCCCTGTTGTGCGATCTACGGCAGTAACGATGCCGTTGAATACAACGGCATCTAGCGCAGAAATAGTATCAGCCTCAAACAGTTCATGAACTGTTCGAAGGACGATCTGATACAACACGTCGTCGTAGAGCTTCGACACCTGAGACTCGCTGAGGAATTGATCTTCGAGGTCATCGCGGTTGGCAACGTACTTGACACCTTTCAAGCGGGGAAGATCGTCTGGTGCAGGTAGCTGGTAATCAACGATGAGCGTCTTTGCAGCAGGGTCGTAGTCGAGATCAAACTCCTGTGGGAAGTAGTCTGGATAGCGCGACGAGGAAAGGACCAAATCGCAATACTCAACGATTGAGTCTGGGTCAGCGGATTCGTAGGCGGCGCGTCTTGCATTAACTGCCGCGTGCTCTGCGGTTTGGTTCGCGATATAGTCGTCGCGCCGCACGGACCATTCGGTGACTTGCTTGTCGTGGTCTTGGCGCGCTGCAGCGACTGACTTTTCATGGGTTTGAATGGCTGCGGCGTGCGTGCGTTTGATTGCTGCTATTTGTTCCTGCCATGCCTTATGCTCGGACGCGAATAGAGCCTGCTTTTCCGCAATCGCTCGTTCTCTTCGGGACGATAACAGCCTATCCAAAATGCTTAATGATGGAACGTACCTTGCGTCGAGACTGCTTGGCTCGCGAGGCAGTGGCGGCAACATAGGCTCAGGCGGCGACGGACGGAGGGTAGGCTTTTTTTCGGGGAAAGGCGTCTTGTCTTTCAGACCCTCCCAATTGATGGTGTCGTCAACGCTCAACGTTGCATTCAAGAGCGAAGACAGTCCGTCGAGTTCTTGTTGGGCCTCGGCACTCTGCTCGGCTGCGAGTGCTTTCCGCTCCTCCTGCTGTCGCTTTCCGGCGGCTCTCTGTGATCGCTCTTGGTCCCTGGCGTCAACAACGGCCCAACGCTTCTCCCATTCCTCAAGCTGTAATGTTGCTTTCAACTTGACGATGGACTCGGATTCGCCACGAATGAGGCGGTGCTTCTTCAATCCGTCGTGCCAGAGTTCAAGGCTGTAGGTCGGGATGCCGCGGGCACTGTACTTCACAGACAATTGGCCAAGGCGTGTTTTCATTCTCTTGTCTCCCTTGAAACTGGATCAAAGCTGCGATAAAGCAACCTAACGTTTGAGTTCAGGGGCGCGCCGCCGATAGGCGGAGCGTCCCCTGCAACGAAGGGTTCGGCCTCTGGTTCATGACCGTTCTATGCGGCCTGCAACAGAAACTCAACCTTCACGGCCTCAAATGGAAAGACGATCTGGCCGTCCTCTGTGCGGCCAAGCACGCCAGCGTTTAGCAGGGCCGTCACATCGCTATGAACAGCCTTTACGTCTCGGCCAACGCGACGCGCAGCCTCACGAATTGACACTGGACCGGCCCCACACAGTGCCTTCAGCAGTTCCCACCGCTTTTCGGTAAGTACCTTCCAGAGCAATTCTGGAGTGGCAAAGCTAATGCGGGCCGAGCGTTGTGGTTTTCCCGTTTTCCAGGCCTGGGTGAAGTCCGCCATTGCGTCAGAGGGCGAGCGGACGTCAAGAGTCACGGTTTTCATCGTTCCACCTCTCAATATCACGTTGAAAGTCAGCAATCAGTTTCTCCGGCGTTGTGAAAGTGTAGGTGCTCTCAATTCCGCCGACATGTCGATGATCACCTTTCCCCACTTCGTTATCGTAACGGAGAACGCATTCGCCGCGAACCACGTAGGCGAGCCGATACTTAAAGCGATGCGCTGATCCCTCGGCGGGCTGGGGCAACCGCCACAACACGAGCTCAGCGAAGGATGACTCTGAGTATGGAATGCGTGTCGCGACGAGCTGAATGGCTTTCATGTTGGACATTGTGACAACGGCAAAGTGTGTTGTCAATACCTCCAACGATTAGATGCGGGATCAAGAGGCCGAACGTGCAGCTTGAGGGGTGCGCAGATGGGAAATGGTGGGAAATGGGGTTGGTGGGAAATGAGGGAAATGGGGTCACAGAGGGAAATGGGGTCAGACACGATATTCGATCCAGGAACTGCTGGGCCACAAGGATGTGGCGACGACGATGGTCTACACGCATGTGTTGAACAAGGGCGGCCACGGGGTGACGAGTCCGCTGGATGGGTGAGTCCGGGTTTCGAGAGGTAGGGGCGGGCGACGCGGCTA
>JANJXF010000193.1 GCA_024709165.1 Thiobacillus sp.
ACCGTCGGCCGCTACGCGAAGAACCTGAAAGCCCTGGGCGAGGTCGCCGGCATCCGGGTGGACCACGAGCCGGTGGCGCTCGGCAACGACGACGTCACCCTCGCGCAGGCCGGTCTCGCGGTGCGTTTCGACTTCGACGCCAAGGGCTTCATGGGCATGAACGACGGCGACGCCTCCGGTGGCCAGCAGGTGATGAAGTCGCTCATCCTGCTGGTCGCACTGATGATGGAGGAATCGCGCCCGGGCGGCTTCGTCTTCATCGACGAACCCTTCGCCCACCTCGACATCGTCAACATCGAGCGCGTGTCGGGTTTTCTGAAGGCCACCCGCGCGCAATACCTGCTCACCACGCCGGTCACCCACAACGTCAACATCTACGACCCGGCCACGCTCACGCTGGTGACGTTCAAGAAACGCCCGGGCGAGACCTGGGCGCCGGGCGTAAAAGTACTGATGCGCGAGACCGAAGCCGTGCATTGAGTGCGCCCACCTGAATCATGCTGCGCGTCACCTCCCTCAGCAAAACCCGGCGGCAGCGCGTGGCCGAACCGCCTCCGCGCGGGCTCGACACCCTGCCCGACGACTGGCGCCAGCTGCTGAAACGCTGGGTCAGGCGCGGCGGCGACAGCCGCTGGGAAACACTCAAGGGCGACGCGGGCGTGGGGCAGCAGAATCTGGCTCAGGCACTGCTCGACTGGCTGCTGGAAAACGGCTGGGTGGCCCTAACCGAAAAATTCGAACGCGCCGAATGGTGGCCCTACCGGGTGCAGTTTCAGGAACCCGCCACCCTGCGCGCAGCGCTCGGCATCGCAGATGCGGATGCGACGGCCGCGAACTGGCAAACCGTTCGCGACGCCCTGCCGCCGGATACGCCGCTGCTCGACGCGCTCGATGCGCTGCCGCCCAAAACTGCGCTGGCACGCACCGACCTGGCTACCGCACTCGCCCGCTGGCAGCTTGAGCAGCGCAGCGGCACCCAGCGCGACTTTGCCCTGTTTGCACGCGGCGCCACCAAAGCGGTCAGTTCCGCCGAGTGGACATGGCTGGCCATCGCAACCGATCTCGCCGAATGGGGCATCGAGCGTCACACGCCCTTGCTGCTGGTCGCCGCGCCGATCACGCTCCACTTGCCCCAAGGCGTGCTCGACCTCGCCGCCTGCGCCGACTTTTGCGCCCTCACCCCTGCCACCCTGGCTGCCGCCACGTCCGCCGACGGCACCCCGGCACGCTGGCATCTCGTGGAAAACCGGACCAGCTTCGAGCGCGTCGCCCGCACCCGCGCAGCCGACGCCGGCGTGATCTGGCTGCCCGGTTTTCCGCCCGCTTGGTGGCGCGAAGCCGTAGCGCATGTGCTCACGCTTGCCCCCGCCCCCGCCGCCATCGCCTGCGACCCCGATCCCGCCGGCGTCGCCATCGCCTTGCAGGCCGGCGCGTTGTGGCAAGCCGCCGGCCTCGACTGGCAGCCCTGGCACATGGACATCGCCACCCTGCAAAGCCTGGCGAGCCACAGCACGCTCAACGCGTGGGACCAGACGCGCATCGCCCAGCTCGCGCAAAGCGCCCTGCCCGATTCCCTGTCCACACTGCTTGCCTACATGCGCGAACACAACGTCAAGGGCGAGCAGGAAGGCATCCTGTAGCGTCGGGCATGCCGCAGATCATGCCGGGCGTAGACTTGGGCTGGTCTGAATTTCCGGCGTGCCCCGGAACGCATCTTGTTGACCGCAGAAATATCGAGAGACCCCACACCAAAATGGGAAATGGGGTTGGGAAATGGGGTCAGACACGATATTTGATCCTGGGGGAAATGGGGTCAGACACGATATTTGATCCTGGGAAATTGGGTCAGACACGATATTTGATCCAGGAACTGCTGGGCCACAAGGATGTGGCGACGACGATGGTCTACACGCATGTGTTGAACAAGGGCGGCCACGGGGTGACGAGTCCGCTGGATGGGTGAGTCCGGGTTTCGAGAGGTAGGGGCGGGCGACGCGGCTA
>JANJXF010000135.1 GCA_024709165.1 Thiobacillus sp.
AAGGCTGGCGCGTGAGCAGGCGTGCCAGCGGGTGCGTAGCGAACTCACCCGACAGGTGAAGGCGGTCGAAGGCAGAATGTTCAGCGTTCATGCGGCATTCACGGAGGCAGAGAGCGGTCAACTGCGGTTTTTAGGTTCAACGGCCTCGACGGCTGAGGCCGCGCGCCCGGCGCCGGCGGGCCTGTCGAGATACCCACAAACCGTCGAGACTTCGACAATCCCGAGCGGGTGCACGCGTCCATCCGTGTGCGCCTCACCCATGAAAATGTACCACGGCAGCGCATCGCGATACCCCGGTGCGACTGGCACGCTCTCTGCATCACACCCATCAATGCGGGAATTTTCCTGCATCCTTCATAACCGACAAGGAGGCGACGATGGAGATGACGATGGAGTTGTCCCGCACGCTCAAGGGACACGAAGAGATTTTCAACAACGGTCATACGCTGCGCCCGCGTCAGCGGCACATCCTGTTCAGCATGGGCAGCGAGAGCATTTCCTTCGGCGATCTGTGCAAGAAACTGCCGCACTGCGCCGAACTCGAAGCAATGATCAACGAACTGCTGCAGCACGGCTTCATCCAGGCATTGCGCGGCACGGGCAGCAAGCCATCGGCTGCGGCCGCCAGGCCCGCAGCCGCGTCCAGCACGGCGACGACCGACATATCCTGTGCGCGTGGTTACGCGCTCGATTTCATGGCCGGTCTCGTCGGCACCAAGTCGCCGGCTTACCGTCAGATGAGCGAGGTCACCGACCTGGAGGGCTTCGACACCGTACTGCCGATGTGCCGCAAGGTCATCGCCGCTGTGGCTTCACCGCGCCACGCTGCCGAGCTGGAAGCCGGCGTCGCCAGCCGTCTTGGCCGCTGAGGCAACGCGGAATCAGAGGCGGCCGCTGCCAAGGATGACCAGCGTCTTCGGCTGGCAGTCCGCACTGACCACCGTGCCGGGCTGGCCGGGTACGGCCTGTACCACGCCGGCGAACGGCGCTTTCAGTTCGGCATCCGCCAGGTTTTTTTTCGCCACCGCGTGACGCGCACGCGCCGCGGCGAGCGCCGCCCCGGCGCGTGTGTCGCGCAGGACGGCGGCATCGAGTTCGGTGGTCGACGATACGGTGCGCTCATAGAGCTCGCGCGCGCGCGTAAGTTCGCGCGCGGCATCGGCGGCGTCCGCCTCGGCGCGTGCCTGTTCGGCCGCCGCCTCGTCCAGCCGCGCCTGCAGGATGGTCGGGTCCAGGCGCAGCAGCACACGCCCCGCGTCGACGCGCTGGCCGGATTTGACGAGCACCTCGGCAACCACGCCCGACACCCGGGTGGTGAGTTCGACGCGGTCGGCGGCACCGACCTGCCCTACCACCAGCAGTCCCATCGCCGCCAGCACGAAACGCTTTCTCATGGTTGTTTCTCTCCCTCAACGGGCGGCAGGCTGCCGCCGGACAGTGCTTCGAGGCGCGCCAGGGCCAGCGCGAGGCGGTATTCCACCTGCCTGCGGCGCAGTTTGGCAACCTGCGTCTCGGCCATGCTCGTGCCGAGATTGGTCTTCATTTCCAGTTCGTATTCGGCGCGTGCGCGCTCCAGCGCCCAGTCGCGGTATTCGACCTGCTTGTCGGCCGCAGGACGGGCGCTGCCGCGCAGCCATTCGATCTCCTGCAGCGTGGCGAGCACCGTCTCCGACAGGTCGAGGCGGAGTTTTTCGAGTGTGGCGGCGACACGCATTTTCAGTGCATGTTCGCGCTCGATCCGCGCATCGACGCGCCGCCCCTGATAAAGCGGCACACTGAACACCAGTCCGGCACTCACCTCATCGCGCGTGCTCGATTCACGGCTGTAGCCGGCGCCGGCCACCTCGGCGTCAAGGGACGGGCCGCGTTCGGCGCGGATCGCAGCCAGCCGCGCATCCGCAGCCGCCAGCTGCGCTTCCAGCACCTTCACCTGGAGATTGCGCGCAAGCACCCAGGGCAGCAGATTTTCATACTCCGGTACTGCGCGCGCGTTGCCCGCCAGCGTGGGGTCGGCAAGTTCGGCTGGCAGCGTGCCGGGACGGTGGATGGCGTGCGCAAGGCGTTGCCGTGCCGCGCGCATCTGCTGCTGGCTGGCGTTGCGGCGCTCGCGAATGTCCTGGTAGCGTACCTCCTCCGCGAGCAGCTGAGGCAGGCTCAGCTCCCCCACCTCGTGACGATCCCGCGTGTCGTCGAACGAGACATAGGCCACCGCCATGAATTCATCGTCGACGCCGGCTCGCAGATCCGCCAGCAGCACATCGAAATAGCGCGCCATGATGTCGATGCGCCGCAGGCTGTCGATGTCCATCAGCGCCGCCTGGCGCGCGGCGATTTCCTGCTCCGCGGCGTCGACCGCGCGCCCGCTGCGGCCGAAGTCGAACAGCGGCTTGCGCGCCACGATGCGGCCGATGTTGTCGGGCTGCCAGTCGCCGCCGGGCTGGCGTCCCCGGCGCAGGGCGCCATCGAGGAACAGGCTGAAATCCTGCCGGCTCGACGCCTGTTCGAGATCGGCACGCGCCACCGCCAGATCGCTCTCCGCCACGCGGCGGTCCGGATGCGGCGCCGCCACGGCGGCGAGCGCTTCCTCCAGGGTCAGGCGCTCGGCGAGTGCAGGCAGCGACAGCGCCCACGCGAGCAGGAGCCCCAGTGCGCGCCGCTTCATTTACCCTGCTTGTACTTCGCGAACGGTTGGCTGGCGTAGGCGCCGTCCAGGACATAGCGCCTGAGCAAGAGGAATTCGGCCTTGTCCTTGGTCGGGCCGGTATGGCGCGCAACCAGCTTGCCATCCAGATCGAAGAACAGCAGCGTGGGGGTGGCGCGCACGCGGTGGGCGAAGGCGAACGCCTTCTCGGTGGTGTCCTTGCCCCCGAAATCGGTCATCTCAGTGTCGCCGTTGACGTCCATGGCGTAGACGAGAAAGCTCTCGCGATAGGCGTCCTGCACATCCGCCTGATTGAGGACGGTCGCCCTCATGCGGGCGCAGAACGGGCATTCGTCCATTTCGAAAAACAGGAAAATGCCTTTCTTGCCCAGCTTTTTCGCTTCCTGCAGGTCGGCCTGCAGGTCGCCAAACTTGGACTGGAAGAAATGGCTGGCGGGGTCACGCGTTTCTGACCAGCTCGGGACGGCGAACAGAAACAGGAGCGCAAACAGCAGATATCGCATGGCGTTTCCTCATACGTGTCTCATTTCTTGCCCGCCACAGCCGGCGCCTTGCTGGCGATGTAGCCCTCGACCGCGGCGCGCGTGATCGCGCCCACCTGCTGTGCGACCAGCCTGCCTTCGGGATTGTACAGATACGTCGTCGGCAAACCCTGCACCGGACCGATCTGGCTCACCAATTGCCGGTTGCCGAGCACGATCGGGTAATTCACCAGAAGTCCCGTGGCGAAGTCCGTCACCTGCTTGGCATTGCGGTAATCGAGCGCGATGCCGATGACGACGAGATTGTTGGCCTTGTTCTCGTGCAGCGCGATGAGATCGGGAATCTCGTCGAGGCAGGGCGGACACCAGGTCGCCCAGTAGTTCACCAGCACCCACTTGCCCTTGTAGCCCGCGAGCGTGTGCGTCTTGCCGGTGGTGTCCGTGAGCTTGAAGCCATTGGCGTGCGTCCATGAAGCCGTCAGCGCGAGCAGGAGCCCAGCCAGCCACATCGGATAGAATCGCCCTCTTTGCAACGTCCGCATCGGTCCCCCCATCATGAATGAATTCCGCATCGAGAAAGACTCGCTCGGCGATGTCCGGGTTCCCGCCTCCGCATGGTACGGCGCGCAAACGGCGCGCGCCGTGGCGAATTTTCCCATTTCGGGACGGCGCCCGGATAAGGATTTCGTACTAGCGCACGTGCGCATCAAACTCGCCGCCGCCCACGCCAACTGCCAGCCGGGCTGGCTCTCCGAACAGAAGCGCGACGCCATCGTCGCCGCCTGCGAGAAGATCCTTGCCGGCGAGTATAGCGAGGAATTCGTCGTCGACCGCTTCCAGGCCGGCGCCGGCACCAGCCACAACATGAACACCAACGAGGTCGTCGCCAACCTCGCCAACGTCGCCCTCGGTGGCGAGAAAGGCACGTACAGGCCGGTCAACCCCAACGACGACGTCAACATGGGGCAGTCGACCAACGACACCATTCCCACCGCGATACGCCTCGCCGTGCTGGCCAAGCTGCCGCGCCTGGTCGCCGCGGTACACGCGATGGCCGCCGAGTTCTCGCGCCTGGCCGAACGCGAAAAGGACACGGTGAAATCCGGCCGCACCCACCTGCAGGACGCGGTGCCCACCACGTTGGGGCAAGAGTTCGCGGGCTATGCCTGGACGCTGACGCGCTGCGCCGCAAGTCTCGAAGCCGTGCGCCCAGCCCTCGCCGAAATCGGCCTGGGCGGCTCCGCCGCCGGCACCGGTCTCAACACCTCGCCCGACTACCCGGCGCGCGTCGCCGCCGAGCTGGCGACGCTGACCCATGAGCCGATCAAGGTCGGCCAGCTCGTCGCGCAGATGCAGTCGATGAACGACCTCGCGCGGCTCTCCGGCGAGATCCGCAATCTCGCGCTGGAACTGACGCGCATCTCCAACGACCTGCGCCTGCTCGCCAGCGGCCCGCGCACGGGCCTGGGCGAAATCCAGCTGCCGCCGGTGCAGCCGGGCTCCTCCATCATGCCGGGCAAGGTCAACCCGGTGATGTTCGAGATGCTGAACCAGGTCTGCTTCCAGGTGCTGGGGCAGGACGCCGCCGTGTCGTACATGGTGCAGGCCGGGCAGATGGAACTGAACGTGATGATGCCGGCGCTCGGCTCGGCGCTGTTCGACGCGATGGACTGGCTGACCCACGCAATGAACGCCGCCACCGAGAAGAACCTCAAGGGCATCGTCGTCAACCGCGAACGCTGCGCCTTCTTCATCCACCAGAGCGTCGCGCTCGCCACGCTCCTGAATACGCAGATCGGCTATATGCAGGCCGCCGAAGTCGCCAAGGAGTCTGAGAAGTCCGGCCGTCCGGTGCGCGACATCGTCGCCGACAGGGGCCTCATGAGCGCGGCCGACTTCGACGCGCTGGTGCTCGCCGCCGCGCACGGCATCGGCAGCGGGGGCGGGGGCGGCTGACGCCCCTTCCCGTTCGGAAGAACGCCATGGCGATCCAGTGGTTCCCCGGTCACATGACCACCGCGCGCAAGAAGGCCGCGGAGACCATGGCCGACATCGACGTGGTGGTCGAGGTGCTCGACGCGCGCCTGCCGGAAGCCGGCAGCAATCCCATGATCCACGAGCTGCGCGCGCACCGGCAGCGGCCGTGCCTCAAGGTGTTGAACAAGGCCGATCTCGCCGACCCCGAGGCGACGCGCGCGTGGATCGATTATTACAACAGGCAGCCCGGCGTGATGGCGGTGGCGATCTCGGCGAAGAAGCCCGGTGACGTCGCCAAGCTTGCGGGGCTGGCGCAAAAGCTCGCGCCGCACCGCAACGACACCTTCAAGCCGCTGCGTCTCATGATCATGGGCATCCCCAACGTCGGCAAATCGACGCTCCTGAACACCTGGGTCAGGCGCAAGGTGGCGGCGGTCGGCGACGAGCCCGCGGTGACCAAGTCGCAGCAGCGCATCAACCTGTCGCCGCGCCTGATCCTCGTCGACACGCCGGGCATGACCTGGCCCAAGATCGAGCACGATGCCGACGGTTTCATGCTGGCGGCGAGCCACGCCATCGGCCGCAACGCGGTAATCGACGAGGAGGTCGCGATCTTCCTCGCCGGCATCCTGCTCGAACGCTATCCGGCGCTGTTGAAGGCGCGCTACGGCTTCGATCCGGCCGACCTCGACCCGACCGGCGTGGTCGAAACGGTGGCAAGAAAGCGCGGTTGTCTCCTGAAGGGACGCGGCGGCGAACTCGATCTGGAAAAAGCCGCGATGATCCTGCTAACCGACTACCGCAGCGGCACGCTCGGCCGCATCAGCCTTGAGACGCCGGAGAGGCGCCGCGCGATGCTGGCCGCCGCAGGTGCAACGCCGGCCCAGCAACCAGACAACCGCCGCGATCACGCACCTTAAACCTAGAAACCGCAGTTGGACGCGCCCGATGGTGCGTCTGATCGCGTGCCTGCCGCGAAGCAACGACGCCGCAGGCCGGGGCCTGCAAGGAGGCGCGACAAAGGCTGGCGCGTAAGCAGGCGTGCCAGCGGGTGCGTAGCGAACTCACCCGACAGGTGAAGGCGGTCGAAGGCAGAATGTTCAGCGTTCATGCGGCATTCACGGAGGCAGAGAGCGGTCAACTGCGGTTTTTAGGTTAAAGCCAGCGTTCGCCGAAAACAGAGGGGGAATGGGCCAGCGCCGAAAAAGACCGGCGTAGCCTTTGCCCACATTGCGCTTCGATTGCTGCCGGGGTGCGAGGCGTTCCGGATGCAAAGGCCAACATCATCGACACCCCGGCTGCGCGGCGGCAGGATCGGGTCCGGAAAGCTTCGAGACCAGCTCTTGCGATGCCGCATTCCAGCGCGGGGGCGAGAGGGAATGCGGCAATGCGGGCCGCGTTCCCATGGGTCAGCGTCGGTTAGCATCACGACGCCCGCATGCACGCCAGCGTGGACAGCACGCGGTGCGAACGGCACACCCGTCTCCTCTCTGGTCAGCGGCCTTGCCTGGACGTATCGCTTCGCCAGCCCGATGAATTTCAAGTTCGGAGGCGATCTGCACGTCTGCTCAGGCTGCGGCAGACCACTCCCGGCACAGACGCAGAGTTTGCGGTGGGTCGAGCGCTTCGCCGGTCAGCCCGCATTGCCCACCTTTCCGGGTTTTGTGGAAATGAGAGCATTCGCGACAGACACCGAAGGCCTGCTGACCGTTGAGGTATTGCAGGCCGGTCAGCAAGGCGCGCAGGGTGATTTCGAGCGGCTGCGTCAACTCCGGTTGCGCCGCGAGCACCTGATCGATGCGCGACACCCAGCTGTCGGTCAGCACGGCTTCCCCCGCGCCGGTCAGATTCAGGTGCACACGCTTGCCATGATGCGCATCCGCAGTCTTGCTCACGTAACCCTTGCGCTCCAGTACCCCCAGCGTTTGTGAAACCGTGCCTCGCGTCACGCCAAAGTATTCGGCGATGGCGATCGGCATGTCGCTGTAGCGGTTGGCTCGCGCGAGATACGCCAGCACCTGCACATGCATGGGCAGCAGGCCGAAGCGTGCGGCGTCGTCACGCACACTTTGCTGGATCATGGCGGCGATGCGTTCGAGCAGTACGGAAGCGGCGGACATCGGTGGAATGGTTGGTCTCCATGTTTGCTTTGACAATAGCATGTATCGAGTCTAACCTTCTTTATACATCGACTCGATGCATTATATGTTCATTGATCCGAGGAGACCTCCATGAGAACTGCCCTGACTACGCTCGTTGCCGCCGTCGTCGCCGCGCCCGCGTGGGCGACGGATGTCGTCGTTCCCTATCCGGAGGGTTACCGAACCTGGACTCACGTCAAGAGCATGGTGATCGAGGACGGTCACCCGCTCCATGCTTCCTTCGGCGGCATCCACCACATCTATGCGAACGACAAGGCCCTGAAAGGCTATCGATCCGGACGCTTTCCGGACGGTGCCGTAATCGTGTTCGACCTGCTCGAAGCGCCCCGCGCCGATCACGCGATCACGGAAGGCCCGCGCAAGGTGGCGGGCGTGATGCACAAGAACGCAAGACGCTACGCCGCGACGGGGGGTTGGGGCTTCGAGGGCTTCGCCGGAGGCGACAAGACGCAACGTGTCGTCGGCAAGCAGGCCGAAACGGCCTGTTTCGCCTGCCATGTTCCCCAAAAGGGTCGCGACTACGTGTTCAGCCGCCTCCGCGATTGACCCCCGGATGCTCCGGAGGCGGCTCCGCGAAATCGTGCCGACGCCGGAACTGTCGCACCAACGAACGGGTGATATCGGTTTGGTGACGCCAGGCCTGTCACGGCAGAAAAGCGTCAAGCAACCCAAGGCTTCACGGCTGCATCCAGCCACACCGCCGTCTCTTCCCTGGCCCGCATTGCGCCGACCGGCAGCGGCGCGCCTGCCTGCCACTGTGCCAGTGCCTCGCCTTTGCCGGCACCGGTGATGACGAACCAGATCTTGGCGCTGCGATTCAATCGCGCCGCCGACAGGCTTACGCGCCCGGCGGGCGGCTTCGGTGCGCCGAAGACGGCGAGCACGTCCGGACTGCCGGGTTCGACGCCCCAGTCGTGGCCGGGGAAAAGACTGGCGGTGTGGCCGTCTTCGCCCATGCCGAGCAGCACGAGATCGAAGTCGCCGACGCCATTCAACCTGTCGGCGTAGGCCGCCGCGGCAACGGCGGCGCCGCGTTCGGCCGGTATCGGTTGGCGGTTCTGCGGCGGAATGCGCGAGGCGGCGAGCCATGTCTGTTCGGCCATGCTGCTGTTGCGTTCGGCGTGACCGGCGGGCAGGCAGCGTTCGTCGCCGTACCAGACGTGCCAGCGTGCGTCGCCGGCACCGCGGCGTGCGAGTTCGGCGTACAGCGCACGTGGGGTGGTGCCGCCAGCGAGCACCAGATGGAAGGCACCGCGTGCGGCAATGGCCGCATCGGCTTGGTTCGCCAGCGCGTCGGCGAGCGCTTCGACGAGCACACCGGCGTCGGCGAATACGTGCGTCGCGGGCAGGGTCACAGTTCGTTGCGCCAGGCCTGGTCGTCGCTGTCGAACAGGCGGTTGGCGTCGGCGGGGCCCCAGCTGCCGGCCGGATACGTCGGGATGTATTCGCGCTCAACGGCCCAGTTCTTGAGGATGGGATCGACCACCCGCCAGGCCCATTCGACCTCGTCGAAGCGGATGAAAAGCGTGCGGTCGCCTTCGATGACGTCGAGCAGCAGGGTCTCGTAGGCGTCCAGCGTCGCTTCGTCCGTGGTCACGAAGCTCGCGTTCATCTGCATCACGCGCGTGTCCATGTCGAGGCCGGGCTGTTTGACATGGATTTCCATGTGCATGGATTCTTCCGGCTGGATGGACAGCAGAATCCAGTTGGGATCGATCATCTCCAGAGGCGTTTCGCGGAACAGTTGCTGCGGCGGCTGGCGGAAACGGATGGCGATCATCGAAGTCTGCTTCGGCAGCCGCTTGCCGGTGCGCAGGTAGAACGGCACGCCGCGCCAGCGCCAGTTGTCGATGTAGAACTTGGCGGCGACGTAGGTCTCGGTAACGGAGTTCGTCTCGACGCTGGCCTCCTGCGCGTAGCCGACGACCGGCTGCCCGTCGATACTGCCGCGTGCGTACTGGGCGCGGATCGCATGGGCGTGGACAGCGCGCTTGGCAATCGGCCGGATCGAGCGCAGCACCTTGACCTTCTCGTCGCGCAGGGCATCGGCTTCCAGTGCCGGTGGCGGCTCCATCGCCACCACGGTAAGCAGTTGCATCAGGTGGTTCTGCAGCATGTCGCGCAGCGCGCCGGCGTGGTCGTAATACTCCGCACGCTTTTCGATACCGATCGATTCGGCGACGGTGATCTGCACGTGGTCGATGAAATTGCGGTTCCACAAGGGCTCGATCAAGGTATTGGCGAAACGGAACACCAGCAGGTTCTGCACGGTCTCCTTGCCAAGAAAATGGTCGATGCGGTAGATCTGCTCCTCGTCGAAATGCTGGTGCAGCAGCTGGTTCAGCATGCGTGCCGACTCGATGTCCTCGCCGAAAGGTTTTTCCACGACGATGCGATTGAGCCCGCGCGGCTTGTTGAGGCCGACCGCTTCGAGATTCTGCACCACTGCGGCGAATTCCGACGGCTTGATCGCGAGGTAGAACACTGTCGCCGAACACGCTGCCCCGGGCGGCAGGCGGGCAGCCAGGGTTCGATACGATTCGACATCGTTGAGGTCGCCCTGTTGATAGCTGAAGCGCGCAAGAAAGCGTTTGAACACCGGGCTGTCGGTGTCGCCCTTGATGCGTTCGGCAAGCGTCGTCCGCACGTGCTCGCACCAGTGCCCGGTATCCCATTCACGCCGCGAGAAGGCGATGATGTTGAGCGATTCCGTGAGGCGCGCGGCGGCCTCGAGGTGATACAGCGCCGGCAGCAGCTTGTTGGTGGCGAGGTTGCCGGTGGCGCCAAAAATGACGAAGGTGCACGGCAGTTCGTCGACACTGGCGCTCATGCGTCGCCTTCCTTCACCGCGTGGCCGCCGAAACCCTGGCGCATCTTGGCCAGCATTTTCGCCCCGAAATCGTTGCGTCCCTGAGTGGCGAAACGCATCATCAATGCCAGCGACATCACCGGTGCGGGAATGCCCTGCTCCACCGCTTCCAGCGCGGTCCAGCGTCCTTCACCAGAATCGGCGACGAAAGGCTGAATGGCATCGAGTTTCTGGTCATGCGCAAGGAAATCCGCCGACAGATCCAAGAGCCACGAGCGCACCACGCTACCGTGGCGCCACAGTTCGGCGATTCCGGCCAGATCGAGATCGAAGCCGGGCTTGTGTTTCATCAGCGCGAAGCCCTCGGCGAAGGCCTGCATCATGCCGTACTCGATGCCGTTGTGGACCATCTTGACGAAATGGCCGGAGCCGACCGGCCCGGTATGCAGCCACCCCGTGGCCGGTGTCGGCGCAAGCGCCTCCATCCAGGGCCCGAGGCGCGCGGCGGCTGCGTCGCTGCCGCCGAACATGATGCAGTAGCCGTTCTCCAGCCCCCATACACCGCCCGATACACCGGCATCGGCAAAGTCGATGTTGCGCGCGGCCAGTGCGGCGGCACGCGGCGCGTCGTCCTTGTAATGACCGTTGGCGCCGTCGACGACAAGATCGCCTGGCGCGAGCAACGGTGCCAGCGCGTCGAGCGCGGCCTGGGTCGCCTCGCCCGCCGGCAGCATGAGCCAGACGATGCGCGGCGCATCGAGCGCGGCAACGAGATCGGCGAGCGATGCACACGCGAGGTGCCCGGTTTCCGCCGCCAGCGCCGTACTGACATCGTGGCTGCGATTCTGCACCGCGATGCGCAGTCCCTTGCGCGCGAGTCGCCGCGCCATGTTGCCGCCCATGCGGCCGAGTCCAACCATACCGAAATGCATGTTTTTCTCCTTGCCGGTCACATCCCAACACACGTGTGCATCCCCGTCACGACCATCGTCCGTTATCCAAGCAGACCGGGAAACAACTCTACCAGTCCGCTGGCGATCATCTCAATGGAAATGGCCGCGATGATGAGTCCCATCAGGCGCGTCACCACGTGGATGCCGGTGCGCCCCAGGCGCCGCGCGACGAGCGGCGCGGCGCGAAACGCGAGCCACACCGACAGCGCCACCAGCGCCACTGGAATCAGTTGCAGGCTCTGCTGCAGCACCTGACCCTTCGCGGCACTGGCGGCGACGATGACATGAGTGATTGCCCCCGGCCCCGCGAGCAGCGGCACGCCCAGCGGCACCACGCCGACGGCGTCGCGCTCGCCGGCTTCGGCAGCTTCGTCCTGCGTCTGCCGCTGCGGGCTGACGTGCGCCTGCACCATCGCCAGCGCCAACAGCAGCAACAGCAGTCCACCCGCCACCGAGAACGACGCCAGCCTGATGCCGAAGAACGCGAGCATGGGTTCGCCGGCAAAGATGAACAGGGCGAGCACGCCGAGCACGGTCAACGCCGCCACTCGCGCCGCGGCGTGGCTTTGCGTCGTATCGAAGCCGCGCGTGGCGAGCAGGAATATCGGGATCACGCCGACCGGATCGACGATCGCGAAGAGGGCGAGCGCGGACTTGACGAGTGCGTAGGCATCCATCCAACATATGTTAGCCGTTTGCCGCCGCCGCGCCACGCCCGCATAAGCTTTCAGCCACAATGGCCGAGGTGGCGATCGTCCGCAGATCGCGGTAAGCTTACCGTTGCCCGACAACCCGGGAACCTGTGCCGGCGCGGCACACTCTCAATTCGTGTCGAACAAGCCTGACAAGGAGGATGCATGAACCCGCAACTCACCACGATCGGCCGCAGCACCGCTGCAGTCTCGTCGACCAACAAGGTCGTCCGCAACACCTACATGCTGCTGTCGATGACGCTGGCGTTTGCCGCGCTCACCGCCGGCGCGTCGATGGCGCTGAACCTGCCGCATCCCGGCCTCATCATCACCCTGGTCGGCTACTTCGGCCTGCTGTTCCTCACCACCCGGTTCCGCGACAGCGGACTCGGCCTCTTGTTCGTGTTCGGCCTGACCGGCTTCATGGGCTACACCCTGGGGCCGATCCTCAATGCGTACCTGGCATTACCCAACGGCAGCCAGGTGGTGATGATGGCGATGGGCGGCACGGCGGCGATCTTCCTCGGCCTGTCGTCCTATGCGATGACCAGCCGCAAGGATTTCAGCTTCATGGGCGGCTTCCTCATGGTCGGCATCCTGGTCGCCTTCCTCGCCGGCCTGGGCGCAATCTTCTTCGAGATGCCCGCGCTGTCGCTCGCCGTATCCGCCATGTTCGTGCTGCTGATGTCCGGCCTCATCCTCTACGAGACCAGCAACATCATCCACGGCGGCGAGACCAACTACATCATGGCCACGGTGACGCTGTTCGTGTCGATCTTCAACCTGTTCACCAGCCTGCTGCACCTGCTGGGCTTCGCCAGCAGCGACTGACGATCCCAGGCCCGACCTTGATCCGCTCGCGGGAAGGTCGGGAAGGAACAAACCGTGGCCGACACGAGAACGACGGCACCCGACGCGGTGCCGTTTTTCATTGACACCCACTGCCATCTCGACGCGGCGGAATTCGATGCCGACCGCGATGAAGTCCATGCGCGCGCCGTCGCTGCCGGCGTCCGCATCCAGATCATTCCCAGCGTCAGCCGCGACACCTTCGCCGCGGTGGCAGACACCTGCGCACGCTATCCGGGCTGCCTGCCCGCGTGGGGACTGCACCCCATGTACATCGGCGTGCACCGTCCGCAACACCTTGCCGACCTGCGTGCGCGGATCGAGGCGCAGCGCCCGGTGGCAGTCGGCGAAATCGGCCTTGACCGCTTCGTCGACCTCGACTACCCGACGCAGGAATACTTCTGCATCGCGCAATTGAAGATCGCGCGCGAATACGACCTGCCGGTGCTGCTGCATGGCCGGCGCGCGAACGACGACCTGCTCAAGCACCTGCGCCGCATCGGCGTACGCGGCGGCATCGCCCATGCGTTCAACGGCAGCATGCAGCAGGCGGAAGCCTTCATCAAACTGGGGTTCAAGCTCGGCTTCGGCGGCGCATTCACCTGGCCGCGCGCCAACAACCTGCGGCGGCTGGCGATCGATCTGCCGCTGGAAGCAATCGTGCTGGAGACCGACAGTCCAGACATTCCACCAGCGTGGGTCGGCCGTGGACGCAACACGCCGGAGGCGCTGCCGCGCATCGCGGCCACACTTGCCGAGTTGCGCGGCATCGACGTCGCGGCGGTGGCCAATGCAACGACGCACAACGCACGCGAGATTTTTCGGCTGGAGTAGGGCCGTTTGATGCCTGAGCTGCAGGTCGTACTGAAGTCCGACCTGCCATTGAACCTAAAAACCGCAGTTGACCGCTCTCTGCCTCCGTGAATGCCGCATGAACGCTGAACATTCTGCCTTCGACCGCCTTCACCTGTCGGGTGAGTTCGCTACGCACCCGCTGGCACGCCTGCTCACGCGCCAGCCT
>JANJXF010000154.1 GCA_024709165.1 Thiobacillus sp.
TCTTCCGATCTGCACCGACGTGACCGACGTCACCCGGCACGACTACGACACCCTCGACCGCCTGACCCGCACGCTCAACGCCGACGGCGGCATCGAGCAGTACGCGGCCAACGCGCTCGACCAGACCACCCGCGTCGTCGACCCGGCGGACCAGGCCACGGCCTATGCCGTCAACGCCTTCGGCGACGTCACCCGGACCGACAGCGCCGACTCCGGCACCACCACGCGCACCTACGACGAAGCCGGCAACCTCAAGACCGAGACCGACGCGCGCGGCGTCACCGTCACCTACACGTACGACGCGCTGAACCGGCTCACCAAGACCCAGACTTCGGATGCCGCGACGCCCGTCTACACGTACTTCTACGACAGTTGCAGCAACAAGGGCCGGCTGTGCTACATCCAGCGCAATGGGACGGTCCATCTGATCTTCAACCATGACCTCCACGGGCGCAAGACCTATCAGCTGAACGCCGTCCCCGACGAGAGCTTGCTGTACAGCCAATATACCTACGACGCCTACGGCCGCCTGGAAAAGATCACCTATCCCACCGGCCGCAGCGTCAGCTACGGCCACGACGCCCAGGGGCGCGTCAGCCAGGTCAGCACCCAGCCTGCGAGCGGCACGCCCGTCACCCTCCTGGCCAGCGGCTTCGCCTACGCGTATCCCTTCGCAGGTCCGCTCAGCTTCACCTACGGCAGCGGCGGCTCGGCCTTCCAGAGCCGCGATCTGGACTACCGGCCCCTGGTCAGGATCGACGGCCCCTACGGCAGGTTCCACACCTACGACGCGGCGGGCAACGTCGAGCGCCTCGCCGACAGCGGCAACCGGCTGCTCAGCTACGCCTACGACGCCACCGGGCGGCTCGCCGGCGCCACCCACACCGCGGCCAACAGCTTCGGCGCCCTCGCCTGGACCTACGACCTCAACGGCAACCGCCAGACCGAGACCCGCAACGGCAGCACGCTCGACTATCTCTACAGCCCGGCCGGCAGCAACTGGCTCTACCAGTTCGGCAGCGAATACCGCATCGATGGCATGAACGGCAACACCGCCTTCGGCACCAGCACCGGCTTCCTCGGCTACGACGGCTACAACCACCTGGTGCAAAGCTCGAAGGAGAACACCCGCTATACCTACGACGCCCTCGGCCGGCGGATCAGGAAAGCCAACCAGAACGGCCTGTCCACCATCTTCCACTACGGGCAGAACGGTGAACTCCTGTTCGAGAAAGACCAGTCCGGCAACACCAAGGCCTACGTCTGGCTCGACGGAAGACCGCTGGCGCGGATCGACAACAACCAGCAGATCTACTACTACCACGTCGACCACCTGGGCACGCCGCAGGCGATGACCAACAGCACCGGCGCTGTCGTCTGGAAGGCGGACTACGAGCCCTTCGGCAAGGCGACGGTGAGCCCGGCGAGCACGGTGGAGAACAACCTCCGGTTCCCGGGGCAGTACTACGATCGGGAGACGGGGCTGCATTACAACTACTTCAGGGATTACGATCCGACTACCGACCGTTACCTTGAATTCGACCCCAGCGGCTTGGGCGGCGGGCTGAACGGGTACTTGTACGCGAACGCCAACCCCTTGAGTTTTACTGATCCGCTGGGGCTAGCCCCCTACAACGACCCGATGAATCAGATCGCTAACCGGGCTGCTGGATTGCCGCCGGATGCAAACCTGCCACCTCAGCCACCCCAACCTTTTTCAAATGGAAATTATGATCCGGGAACTTTTCCGCAAGATGGTCTCTGTACCGTACCGTTGGTGGGTGGAAAAATGGACTCAAATTCATGCGTTATCGGTTGTTGCAAGGTGCATGATGATTGCTATGCGCGGAATGGCTGCAATTCCTCTTCCTGGAAGGGAAACCTGATAGGTCTAAGCTACGCGTGTCAGCAATGCAACACAGAAGCGCGTCAGTGCATCACTCGTGCCTTACTGAAGCCTGATACCTGTACTCCATCATGCGAGAAATAGCCATGCGACATAGGAAGTTTGGCTCAATTGCATTGCTTTTCGTGGCTATGAGTATGTTATTAGCCGGTTGCAATTTATTCCCTGAGGCCTCTTTCGAACTCGCGCGCGAATCGAGGTTGCCAAAATGGTTTGTGCTTCCCCCGGGGCTTTCTCGCACAGATGTCACAGTCACAATGGACTATTACGCCAAAGCATCTGGACGTACTGCGACGTTCATATTGCTGGACAAGAAAAAGCAGAAAATTGCGGAAGCAGGCGGCACCCTACAAGGGGAGAAATCGCATAACCTTAAAAATCCAATAGCAGGATTTCCATCAGGCTATCCATCCTATGAAATTGTTACTGTTAACGGCGTAACTGAAGTAATTGAACATCGCCGGATGGAACCGTTTTTCTATATTACAGACGATCCAGCCGTGCTCGCAGAGTTTGGGTTGGCCCATTAAATGGGGCTTAGGTTTGTAGTTAAAAAGAAAACCCTCCCACATACCCGCTTGCGCGGGTAGCTGCTAAATCGAAGGGCCGCGTTTGCGGCCCTTCGATTATTTCCGTTTCTCCGTCACGAACCCGATAGGCTGTTTCTTGGCGGGTTGCGGCGGTCGCATCAACTCCCGCATCGCGTCGATGAGACCCGCGATGGCCTGATCGTG
>JANJXF010000218.1 GCA_024709165.1 Thiobacillus sp.
CGCCAACAGCCTCGGCTTCTGCGACGGCTATGCCGGTTCGCGCCACGGCATCTCGGTCGCCGTCATTGGCGAGGAAAAGGGCGCCATGCAGCGCGACTACTGGTACACCAGCGCACGCAACGCGCACGACCTCGAATCGCCCGAGCACGTCGGCCGTGTCGCCGGACAGCGCACGGTGCGACGCCTGAACGGCAGAAAGCTCGACACGCGGACCTGCCCGGTCGTGTTCGAAGCGCCGATCGCCACCGGTCTCGTCGGCAATTTCGTCGCTGCGGTGTCCGGTGGCAATCTCTACCGCAAGTCCTCGTTCCTCCTCGACAGCCTCGGGCGGCAGGTATTCGCTCCGCTGGTGACGATCCGCGAACTGCCCTACATCCCGGGTGGCATCGGCAGTGCGCCCTTCGACAACGAAGGCGTCGCCTGTCTCGAACGCGACGTGGTCAGAGACGGCGTGGTCCAGGGCTATTTCCTCTCGACCTACTCGGCGCGCAAGCTCGGCATGACGACGACCGGCAACGCGGGAGGCAGTCACAACCTCGTCGTCACACCCGGTGAACTGGACCTCGACGGGCTGTTGAAGAAAATGGGCACGGGGCTCCTCGTCACCGAACTGCTCGGCCAGGGCGCCAACATGGTCACCGGCGACTACTCGCGCGGCGCCGCCGGCTTCTGGGTCGAGAACGGCGAGATCCAGTACCCGGTCGAGGAAATCACCATCGCCGGCAATCTCGCCGAGATGTTCAAGGGCATCGTCGCCATCGGCCGCGATGTCGAACGACGCGGCTCCAAGCAAGTCGGTTCGATCCTGATCGACAGGATGACGGTGGCCGGCAACTGACATGGCGGCCTTGCAGCGCCTTTGCCTCGCGCTCATCGCCGCCATTCTTCTAGCTGCATGCACCGAGACGCCGAGACTGCCGAAGCTCGGACCGCAGGATGTCATCGTCGCCTTCGGCGACAGTCTCACCCACGGCACCGGCACCAGTCCCGATACCGCGTATCCGACGGTACTTGCCGCACTGACAGGGCGCACGGTGATCAACGCCGGCGTGCCCGGCGACACTACCGCCTCGGCACTCGAACGCCTGCCCGAGGTGCTGGAAACGCACAAACCACGTCTGGTGCTGCTGTGCCTGGGCGGCAACGACATGCTGCGGCAGCAGTCCGCGACCGCCACCGAGAACAATCTGCGCCTGCTCATCCACACCATCCGCGCAAGCGGCGCCGAGGCAGTGCTGATCGGCGTGCCAGAGCCGAAGCTGTTCGGCGGCGCGCCGGACTTCTATGCGCGCATTGCCGAGGAGATGCAATTGCCCCTCGAAAACGAG
>JANJXF010000015.1 GCA_024709165.1 Thiobacillus sp.
AACGGGGGAAAATCCCCGGGAAATGGCCAAAAACAGCAAAAATCTGTGGTGCACGCTGCAAATCATGAAAAATCTGACGAAGCGAACGTTCGGGCTTGTGCTCGGTGTCGGAAATTGTGAATAAATCAGCGTCTCCTTAGGGGAGTGAATGGCGGCGCGTTATGACCCCGTAGGAACTATGAGGCAGACTCAATCAGGCCACTACATAACATATGCGGAGCATGAAGCCTTGGTTAAGGAATTGTTGGAATCAATCGGTGGCTAATTTCGACAGGTCGAACGGGGGGAATTGACGGCGCAGGATGCAGAAACGGCTACGAAAGTTTTTGTGAGAATACGTGACTGAAAATATGCGTAGCTAAAGTATGTCCGCACTGTCACGATGAGTAAGTCGAGTAAGCGTAAGAAACCGCCAGGGGTTCTTATCCCGCCAGGGACGCCGAAGCAATTGACCCTCATCAATCAGGCATCGGTGTTGTCCAAACAGTTCAATGACCCGAAAAAGGCAAGGAAGAAACTGCCTTGCAAAGTAATTGAATACGTAGACGGCGAGCCGGTGTCTGCCAAGGTAATTAAAAAGAAATAGCCCGCGTAGGGCGCAATAACCAACGGGCATTGCGCCGAATACGCGTCGTAACATAAGTACGAGAACATCCAGTCATCACCGCCATGGTTTTGACTTTTATCCCCTCTCAGCCCCGCCGGAAATCGAGCCTGCCGGGCGGATCAGCGGCGAAGGTGTTTGAGCCTCGCCCACAAGAAACCAATTAAAAACAGCAAGGCGGGGCGAGTTCTTCGCCGCCCGTCCGGTGGGCTCGATTTTCGGGGTTTCGGGGATGTTGGGGTCGCCTTCTTTTGGTTACTTTTCTTGGCGAGACAAGAAAAGTAACTAGCTGCCGGGCTACCCCCGGCCAACGGGCGGCAGTCCTGGGAAGACCTCAGCTACGGTGTAGAGCCCTCTCCCCAACCCCTGATGGAACTACCAAACAATCGACTAAGCCCGCAAGCGGGCAAGTCGCTGCTTATCTCCCGCAAGCCGGCGAGGGGCCCTGGATTGCTTCGCTGCACTCGCAATGACGGCCGCAGTCGTCAGGCCAGGCTTTCCAGCGGCCTCGGCGCTCCGATGAAATACCCCTGCACACAATCGATACCCATCTCGGCCAACTTCGCCAGCGTTTCCGCATCCTCGACGAAGGCGGCCACGGTCTTGACGCCGAGGAAGTTGCCGGTCTCCAGGATGGACTGCACCAGCGCCTGATCGATCATGCTGGTGCCGAGTTCGCGCACCAGCGCCTGGTCGATCTTGAGGAAGTCGAGCTTCATGCTTTTCAGGCGCGTGTAGGAGCTCGCGCCGGTGCCGAATTCGTCCAGGGTGAAGCGGCAGCCGTGGCGCTGCAACTGGCGCATGAACAACTGGGTCTGTGCGTGGCCCTCCGCGGCGTCGATTTCGCTGATTTCGAACACGAGCTTGTCGCCGGGAATGTCGCCGCGCGCCAGTTCGGCGAGCAGGAATTTCAGGAACACGGGATTGGTGATGGACTGCGCGGAGAGGTTGACCGACAGGCCGCCCAGCTGCGCGGTGCGTTCCGGATGCTCGCGCATCCACTGCAGTACGCTCTTCACCACCCAGCGATCGATTTCGGTGATGCGCTGAATCCGCTCGGCGACGGCGATGAGGTCGCGTGTGGCGATGTGCTGTGCGCCGCGCGTATCGGGATGCAGCAGCACCTCGTGATACAGCGGAGTCCCCGCGGTGTCGCCGATGCCGACAACCGGCTGGCAGTTCAGGCTCAGCTCGTTGTTGGCGAGGATGGCGGTCAGCAGATGCGCCTGTTCGGCGAGCGTTTGCACGCCACTATCCGCGGTGTCGCGGTCGAAGGCCACGACCGCGTTGCCGGATTCGCGCGCACGCGTGCATGCGGCATTCGCGTTGTCATAGTATCCCTCGGGGTCAAGCGCGTCGTGCACGCCCATGAGACCGGCGGCGGTCCCCACCTTGTAGCGCACGCCGTCGATCTCATGGGGGCGCGCTGCGATGGCCTGGAGCAGTGCATGGGTCTGTGCTTCCGCGACGGTGTAGCCGGATGCCTCGATCCAGAAGGCGAGACCGGATTCGCCGGCGCGCGCGAGTGGCGTTCCGGGTGAAAGGCTGGCAGGCAGCCACTGTGCGAGGTCGTGCAGGATGGCGGATCGGATTTCGGCGCCCGCGGGTTCGCCCGCGGGAGTCGTGATGTCCAGCTGGATGACACCCAATGCGAACCCGGCGTCCGCGCGCCGGCTGCGCAGCCAGTGGCGGCGCACGGCACGGAAGAAGCTCCTGCGCTTGAGCAACCCCGTGGTGGTGTCGTGCGTGGATCGCCACAGGAGTTCACGCTGCATCTTCTGGACCATGGCGCTGTAGGAGCGGTCCATCAGCGGCAGTTCGAGATCCGCGGTCCATTGTGCGTCGCCGTTCTCCAGAGCCTGCAGCAGATCCTGACGCTTGAGGTCGAGTTTCTTGATGCCGCGGTAGTTGGCGAATACGTAGACCGGCGGCTGGTCGCCGATCCAGATGAGATTGAGTGGCGTGTCCGGCGACTTGAACTGCAGCCAGTCGCCGACACGCAGGCGCTCGGCGAGTTCGTCCTGCGCCGTTGTCAGTGGCTCGTCGGCGGCGTCGTTCAGACGGGCGGCGACCGACGTACGTGGGTGGCGCGACCGGTCGTCATCGAACAGCGCGGTGGCGAGCTGGTCGATGATGCGGTCCTGTACCAGCTTGTCGGCACAGACGCTGGTGAGCGCCTCGTCGATGCGCTGCAGCAGCGTCTGGGCCTGTGCGGTGGTCGCGGCGGGCTGGTCCGGATCGAGCCGTGCGCAGAGCTGTTCGAGCACCTCCCAGGCGCTGCGCGCCGTTTCGCTGTCGCTGCCGTAACGCAGATCTGCCATCAGCAGCACATTGCGCCAGCCACCGTTCAGAAGTTCGATCACGGCGTTCGGTGCGGGCCGTTCTCCCAGCCGGGTCAACAGATCGTTCAGGATGCTGTGCTTGACCACGTCCGCGCGCTGGCGCCCTTCGCACACTTCCTGCAGGCGGAAGATGCGCCCCGTGCGCTCGTGCATCAGGGGTTTGATCACGCGCTCGAGCTGGATGCGGGCTTCCTCGAACACCGCCGGATTTTTTTCCGCTTCGGTGTTGATACGGTCGGTCCAGCGCTGCATCAGTGCGAGCAGACGCTGGTCGGTGATGCGCCCGTCGTCGTCCGCGATCATGCTCAGGCGGTCGAGTGTATTGAGAACCTTGTGCGCCGGATGCGAGGCCGAGACGAGGAACTGCGGGTCCGACAGCGCCAGCCGGGCGAGGCTGCTCTCCAGTTGCTGGAACAGCGGGCGCACGCCCGCGCTGACGGATTTCTCCGCATGCATGGTGTCGAAGAGCGCGCCGAACATGTCGACCGAGCGTTGCATCTCCTGCGTGAGCGTGGGCGGCAGCGCACCCGAACGCGCGAGACGTTCGAGCACAGGCGAGCCGCCAGACAGACCGGCGCGTGCCGCCGTGTGTGCCATGGCGGACGCTGCGCCGGCGGAAGGCGCGCCGGCGACCTGTGTCCGGGGTGCCTGCGCCGGGGCGGACATCGATTGTGCGCCACCCATCGGCTGTCCCGCAGCCGGTTCGGGCTGGTTACGGAAGAAGTCGAACAGCGAACTCGCCAGGCGTCCGAGCGTGCTGCGCGGGCGCGTGGGCGCCACTGCTGCGGCATCGGCCGCTGCGGGTGCGGGCGCATCCTCGGCGGGGTCCGGGGATGCGCTCTCGTGCTGTGTCGCGGCGGCTTCGCTCTGGCACTGTCGTGTCTCGGTTTCGGACACTGGCAGCATCGCCAGCAATTCGGCATACAGCGGCGCGAGCTGTTCGGCCAGTGCCTCGCGCAAAGTGACATAGGCGACCTGCCGCGCACGCGCCAGCAGCGGAATCCCCTCCAGCGCCTCGCGGTAGGCGTGTACGATGACGGCCGGGCCAAAGGGGTTGTTGCTGTGATCACAGGCGATGCCGAACAGCTGCCCAATGCGCGGTTCGAGGTCGAACAGCTGCTCCTGGAACTGCTCTTCGAGACGTGACGCCTCGGACGCCGTGGCGAGCCAATCCTCGAAGTCGTTCTCATCGACCAGGGAAAGCCCATCGGGGGCATGTTCTGCGGTCGGCTGCGTGCGCACCGGACGGCGATGTTGCAGCGCATCCATCACCTGCTCGATGAAACGGACCTGAAGCACCGGGGCATGCCGCGCAAACTCGGACACGGCGCTGAGCAGGCCGCTGTGCTCGGAAATGCCGGCCGCGTGCAGCGCCGCGTTCTGCAGCCTGTCGCCCAGCACGTGCTGGGCCTGTTCGTGCGTGTGCAGCAGAGTTTCGCGCAGCAGGGTCGTGCTGGCCTCACGCAGATGGATGAACGCATCGCCGGCTGGCAAGGCGGCAAGTTTTTGCCGGTGGCTGGCCATGCGCAGTTTCTGCAGCGCGCGCAGCGCCTCGATTGGCTGGCGACCAAAGGCGACGCCGATACCGACCGGCCCCAGGCGCTTGAGAGTCGCCGGAACGCGAAAGGTCTGCGTCGTCGAGAGCGCCGCCGGGGTGAACACGACATCAACTTCGGCGTCGGCCCGCTGGACCAGTGCGGCAATGGCGGTGTCCGCGTTGACGAACCTGAGAAACAGTCCGCCAAGGCAGAAATCGCGGATTTCGCAAGCGATATCGGCAAGCCCCGGTTGCGTGATGAGCGCCGCCTGCGACACCTGAAAGCGCATGTCGCGACGCTGCTCATGGCCTGGCTGCCGATTCCCCGTCACGGTTGCTGTCGGTTCCACATTTTTCTCCATGCTCCTGCCCGTACCCGGACCGATGCCATGATGGCGCACACCTCCCGGCGCGGCCCGCTTGGCAGCATCCCCCCCAGTTTGTTAGACTGCCACGCATGATCCGTGCCGCAAAGTGTTTTTTCAGCTTTTTTTATCCCACGCCCCAGGCGGTCGGGAGGCGCTGACGTACGCAGCACAGCCGAACGAAACCGCCAGCCCGCTGGCGGTTTTTTCGTTGTGTGCGCCGCCGCGGGTCGACCTGACAAACGGAGCCTGACCATGCATGCCACCCGAACCGACGATACGCGCATCGAGCAAAGCGGCGAACTGCTCGCGCCGATGCAGATCATGCGCGAACTGCGCGCCACCGAGCCGGTCCTGGCGCACGTCGCGCGTGCGCGCCGCGCCATCCACGACGTGCTGCACGGCGCCGACGACCGCATGTTCGTCATTGTCGGCCCCTGCTCGATCCACGATCCCGCCGCCGCGCTCGACTATGCGCGCCGGCTGAAGCCGCTGGCCGACGAACTGGCGCACGATCTCGTCGTCGTGATGCGCGTGTATTTCGAAAAGCCGCGCACCACCGTCGGCTGGAAGGGTCTGATCAACGACCCGCATCTCGACGAGAGTTTCGACATCAACGAAGGGCTGCGCCTGGCGCGCAAGCTGCTGCTCGGCATCAACGAGGTCGGCCTGCCGTGTGCCACCGAATTCCTCGACCTCATCTCGCCGCAGTACATTGCCGACCTGGTGAGCTGGGGGGCGATCGGCGCACGGACAACGGAGTCGCAGTCGCACCGCCAGCTCGCCTCCGGCCTGTCGTGCCCGGTCGGTTTCAAGAACGGCACCGATGGCAGCCTGCGCATCGCCGTCGATGCGATCAAGGCGGCGGCCGCGCGCCATCATTTCATTTCCGTGACCAAGTCGGGTCACGTCGGTGTCTTCAGTACGACCGGCAACGAGGACGCCCACGTCATCCTGCGCGGTGGCAAGGCACCCAACTATGACACCGCCAGCGTCGACCGCGCGTGCGCCGAACTTGCCGCGGCGGGATTGCGCCAGCAACTGATGATCGACTTCTCGCACGCCAATTCGAGCAAGCAGTATCAGCGCCAGCTGGAAGTGGGCGCGGACGTTGCCGCGCAGGTCGCGGGAGGCGACACCCGCATCATCGGAGCGATGATCGAGAGCCACCTCAATCCCGGCCGACAGGACCTGATCCCCGGGCAGCCGCTGGAATACGCCAAATCGATCACCGACGCCTGCATCGGCTGGGACGACACTGAGCCGCTGCTGCGCCGGCTGGCCGACGCCGTGAAAAAACGCCGCCTTACCGCGCCGGCGGACGAGGAATGACGGTAGAATGATCGTGGCGGGCCTCCCCGCATGGCCAAGTCGTGAACCGGGTCAGGTCCGGAAGGAAGCAGCCCCAGCGATCCATGCCAGTGCCGGGGTTCTGGCTCGCCACATTCCCGTATGTCACGCACGTAGTGCCAAGCTTGCGATGAAAGACTTCCTCGTTCCGTTCCTTGCTGCGGTTTGCGGATTTGCTCCCGCCAGCCACGCGGCCGATGGAATTGCCGTGGGAATGGGCAGCGGAAGCGACGCCGACATGGCGCAGATCGCGTTGACCCGTTCGTGGACCCGCCAATGGTTCACCGATGGTGACTGGCATCTCTCCGGGTACTGGGAAGTGTCGGTAAGCCACTGGGATCCCGAGGCTTCCAGCGGGCGGCGTATCCTGGACTTCGGTTTCGCCCCCGTCTTCCGCCTGCAGCCGAAGGTGAAGACGGGCTGGCGGCCCTATCTCGAAGGCGCAATCGGCCTGCATCTTGTCAGCCGCACCCATGTCGATGCCAAAAGCGACCTGGGCAGTGCGTTCCAGTTCGGCGATCATCTTGGCGTCGGCCTGACGCTCGGGGAACGTGGTCAGTTCGACCTTGGTTACCGCTTCCAGCATCTCTCCAATGCCGACATCAAGGACCCCAACCACGGTATCGATTTCCATCAGCTGCGCCTAGGCTATCTCTTTTGAGCGCGGATTGCCCGTTGGGCATCAAGCCTGGCGTACAGGCTGATTTGCCGGCGGGAGGCTCAGCCGTTACGATGGCGGCACGAGACGATGAGTGCGGATAATCCGGGCACAAACCCTTGTGCAGCTACAGGGCGGGCGCAGCGCTCTGTTAAAATCGAACGATGACGGATCTTTTCGGCGACTCCTCTCAACCGGCCGTGGCGCTGGCCCGCAAGTGGCGGCCGCGCGGGTTCGCCGACCTCAAGGGGCAGGAACACGTGGTGCGCGCGCTGTCGAACGCGCTCACCCAGGGCCGTCTGCACCACGCCTATCTTCTCACCGGCACGCGCGGAGTGGGCAAGACCACGCTGGCGCGCATTCTCGCCAAATGCCTCAACTGCGAGGCCGGCGTCACCGCGACACCGTGCGGCACCTGCTCGGCCTGCACGCAGATCGACACCGGGCGCTTTGTCGACCTGCTCGAACTCGACGCGGCGTCGAACACCGGCGTCGACAACATGCGCGAGGTGCTCGACAACGCCCAGTACGCGCCGACGGTGGGGCGCTACAAGGTATACATCATCGACGAAGTGCACATGCTGTCGAAGCCGGCGTTCAATTCCATGCTGAAGACGCTGGAAGAGCCGCCGGCGCATGTGAAGTTCATCCTCGCCACCACCGATCCGCAGAAGATTCCGGTGACGGTGCTGTCGCGCTGCCTGCAGTTCAATCTCAAGCCGATGACGCCTGCGCTGGTGGCGCAACATCTCGCCGAGGTGCTGGAACAGGAAAATGTGGCAGCCGCACCTGCTGCGCTGAACCTGCTGGCGCGCGCCGCGGCCGGCAGCATGCGCGATGCGCTGTCGCTCACCGACCAGGCGATTGCCTACGGCGGTGGTCGCGTCGAGGCGGAGGCGGTCGAGGCCATGCTTGGCACGGTGCGGCGCGATTATCTGTTCGACCTGCTCGATGCACTGGCGGCATGCGACGCCGATGCGCTGATGACGCAGGCCCGCGATCTCGCCGAGCGCGGCATTGCCTTCGACGCCGCGCTGCAGGACTTGGGCAGCCTGCTCGCGCAGCTCGCCCTGGCGCTGCACGCGCCGGATGCCGTCGAGGCCGGCACGGAGACGGAGCGGATACAGGCCGCCGCCGCGCAGCTCGATGCGGAGACGGTGCAACTCTATTACCAGATTGTGCTCAATGGGCGCCGCGACCTGCCGTTCGCACCGGACGAGCTGTCGGGCTTCAGCATGACCTTGCTGCGCATGCTGGCGTTCACCCCGGACACGGCCGGTGGTACGGCGCGCCCGGTCACAGCGGCACGGCCGGCACCGGTGCCGCGCAGCGAGCCGGTGCCGTCGGCGCGCGCCACGGTGGCGCCACCCGCTACAGCGCAGGCCGCGCCACCGGCCGCGCCCGTGATGACGGCACGCGAAGCCGCTCCTGTGGCGGCGTGGGACTGGCCGGAAATTGTCGCGCAGCTGCGTCTGGGAGGCATGGCCAGGATGCTCGCCGACCATTGCGAACTCGCCGCGCAGACGGGTGATGCCGTGACGCTGCGCGTGGATGCCGCGCACAAGCATCTGCTGGAAGGCGCCTATCGCGAGAAGCTGGTGGCGGCTCTGCACGAGCGCTTCGGAGCCGCCTTCGACGTGCGGTTCGAGGTGGGCGCTGCCGCCGAACGGACGCCGCAGCAGGTACGCACGCGCGCACGCGAAGCCCGTCAGGCCGAGGCCGTGGCGGCGATCGAGGCGGACCCGTTCGTGCGCGAACTGGTCGGGCGCTTCGACGGCCGCGTCGACCCCACCACCATACAACCTCTAGGAGAACACCCATGATGAAGGGCGGCATTGGCAACCTGATGAAGCAGGTGCAACAGGTGCAGGACAACATGGCCAAGATGCAGCAGAAGCTTGCGGACATCGAAGTCGAGGGCGAGAGCGGCGCTGGCATGGTCAAGGTGACGATGACCTGCAAGTACGACGTGCGCCGTGTCAGCATCGATCCCGGCCTGATGGGCGACGACAAGGAAATGCTCGAGGACCTGGTCGCCGCGGCGATGAACGACGCGGTGCGCAAGGTCGAATCCACGGTGGCGGAAAAGATGGGCAGCGTGACCGCTGGCCTGCCGATTCCGCCCGGCATGAAACTGCCGTTCTGATTCGGCGGGACGGCTCCGTGCAGCCTGCCGCGCTCGACCACTTGATCGCTGCGCTGCGCGTGCTGCCCGGCGTCGGCCCAAAGTCGGCGGCACGCATGGCCTACCACCTGCTGCAACGCGACCGGGCCGGAGCCGGGAAGCTGGCCGCGGCGCTGGACCATGCGCTTGCCCATCTGGTGCATTGCCGCCTGTGCAACAATTTTTCCGAGGCCGAGGTGTGCGAGGTGTGTGCGAGCCCGCGGCGCGACCGGCGGCAACTGGCGGTCGTCGAGATGCCGGCCGACTTCAACGTGATGGAAGCCACGCACAGCTATGGCGGGCTGTATTTCGTGCTGATGGGGCGGCTCTCGCCGCTCGATGGGGTCGGTCCGCGCGAGATCCATCTCGACCGTCTGATCGCACGCGCCACCGACGGCGTCGTCGAGGAACTGATTCTGGCGACCAATTTCACCCCCGAGGGCGAAGCCACCGCGCACACCGTCGGTGAACTGCTGAAAGCGCGCGGCCTCAAGGTGACACGCCTGGCACGCGGCGTACCGGTCGGTGGCGAGCTGGAATACGTGGACAGCGGCACGCTGGCCCAGGCGGTCCGTGATCGCCGCGTTGTCTGATGAATCCAAACCCAACCGGAACGACACGATGGAACTGACCGCACTCACCGCACTCTCTCCTCTCGACGGTCGCTACGGCAGCAAGACCGTTGCCTTGCGCGAATTCTTCAGCGAATACGCGCTGATCAAGTATCGCGTCATCGTCGAGATCGAATGGCTGAAGGCGCTCGCGGCGGAGCCGGCGATTGCCGAGGTGCCGACGTTCTCCGACGAGGCCATCGCCGTGCTCGATGCCATTGCCGACACCTTCTCGGTGGCTGAGGCCGACCGGGTCAAGGCGATCGAGGCGGTGACCAACCACGACGTCAAGGCGGTCGAATACTTTCTCAAGGAAAGGACACAATCCAGCGCCGAGATCACCGCGGCGGCGGAGTTCTTCCATTTCGCCTGCACCTCCGAGGACATCAACAACCTGTCGCACGCGCTGATGCTGAAGGGCGCGCGTGATGGCGTGCTGCTGCCGGCACTGGAAAGGCTCATCGCGCGCCTGACCGACATGGCCCACGAACTCGCCGAGTTGCCGATGCTGTCGCGTACCCACGGCCAGCCGGCTTCGCCCACGACCGTTGGCAAGGAGTTGGCCAACGTCGTCTACCGTCTGCGCCGCGCCTGGGATGTTCTCGGCGAGCTCGAACTCACCGGCAAGATCAACGGCGCGGTCGGCAACTACAACGCCCACGTCGCGGCGTATCCCGAGTTCGACTGGGAAAATTTTGCGCGCGACTTCGTGCAGCACCTCGGACTCGCGTTCAACCCCTACACCATCCAGATCGAGCCGCACGACGGCATGGCCGAACTGTACGACGCGATTGCGCGCACCAATACCATCCTCATTGATCTCAACCGCGACATCTGGGGCTACATTTCGCTTGGCTACTTCAAGCAGAAGGTGAAGGCTGGAGAAGTCGGTTCCAGCACCATGCCGCACAAGGTCAACCCGATCGACTTCGAGAACAGCGAGGGCAACCTCGGCATTGCCAACGCCGTGCTGCGGCACCTGGCGGAAAAGCTGCCGATTTCGCGCTGGCAGCGCGATCTCACCGATTCCACAGCGCTGCGCAACATGGGCGTCGGCTTCGGCTACAGTCTGCTTGCCTACGAGTCGTGTCTGCGTGGCCTGGGCAAGCTCGAAGCCAACCCGGCCGCGCTGGGTGCCGATCTCGACGCCAACTGGGAAGTGCTCGCCGAGCCGATCCAGACGGTGATGCGTCGTTACGGTGTGGCCAACCCCTACGAACAGCTGAAGGAACTCACGCGCGGCAAGGGCGGCATTTCACGTGACACGCTGCATGCTTTCATCGATGCCCTGGCGATTCCGGACGGCGAGAAGGTCCGCTTGAAGCAGATGACGCCAGCGAGCTACACCGGCCTGGCGGCAGAACTGGCCGGCCGCATTTGATGAGGGCCAGGAACGCGACATGAATGAATTTGCCCTCGATGTTGGCCAGGCCGACTTTGACCGCAACGTCATCGAGGCCTCGCGGCAGCGCCCGGTGGTGGTCGATTTCTGGGCGCCGTGGTGCGGGCCGTGCAAGGTGCTGAAACCGCTCCTGGAAAAACTCGCGGCCGAGTATGGCGGCAAGTTCCTGCTTGCCAAGATCAATTCCGACGACAACCAGGCGCTTGCCGTGCGCTATGCCGTGCGCGGCATTCCCAGCGTCAAGGCCTTCATCGACGGCAATGTGGTCGACGAGTTTTCCGGCGCACTGCCCGAAGGCGAGGTGCGAGCCTTTCTCGACCGGCTCGTCCCCAATCCGGCGGAGGCGTTGCGCGGTGAGGCCGCGGCGGCGCGCGACGCAGGTGATCTGCCAGGCGCGTTGCAGCTGCTGGCGGAGGCATCGAAGCTCGATCCCGCGCACGTCGGCGTGCGCCTCGACGCGGCCGGGATCATGCTCGATCTCGGCGAGACGGTCGAGGCCGAGCGCCTGATCGGCGGCGTTGCCGACGATGCCGATCCGCGCATGGCGCAACTGAAGGCGCGCTTGCGCTTTGCCACGGCTGCAGGCGAGGACGAGACTGCCTTGCGCACACGGGTGGCAGCCGACGTCAACGACCTCGATGCACGCCTGAAGCTCGCCAGGCTGCTGGTTGCAGCCGGACAGTACGAAGACGGCATGGATGAGCTCCTGGAGATCGTGCGACGCGACCGCAGCTTCGACGACGACGTCGGCCGCAAGACACTGCTGTCCGTGTTTGAACTGCTCGGCGGCGACGAACGGGTCAGCCGGTATCGGCGCATGCTGGCGAGCGCACTGAATTGAGGTTCAGAGGACAGAGGACCGTCAGCCTCCTCACTCCACCGCAACGTAGCGCACTTCGACGATTTCCACCTCGCGCCGGCCTTCCGGGGTCTGCACGCTGACGGTGTCGCCCTCGCGCGCTTTCATCAGCGCGCGCGCCATGGGCGAAATCCACGCGATGCGGCCGCGCGCGGCGTCGGCCTCGTCGATGCCGACGATGGCGTAGGTGGCTTCGCTGCCGTTCGCGTCGGCGACGGTGACGGTGGCGCCGAAGAACACCTGGTCGGTGGGCTCGCGCGTTGCCGGGTCGACGACCTCGGCATGCTCCAGGCGTCTGGAGAGGAAGCGGATGCGGCGGTCGACCTCGCGCAGGCGTTTCTTGCCGTAGATGTAGTCGCCGTTTTCCGAACGGTCGCCGTTGCTCGCCGCCCAGGCGATGGTTTCCACCAGTTTTGGTCGCTCGACCGTCCACAGCTGGTGGAATTCGGCGTTCAGGCGTGCGTAGCCGGCCGGAGTGAGGTAGTTCTTCGAACCCGCAGGCAGGGCGGGCGCAGCGACGTTGTCCACATCGTCGTCATCGCTGTCCGATTCCTTGACGAAAGCCTTGTTCATCGGCCGAACAGGCGCATCAGCAGGGTGAGCGCCAGCGACAACAGGATGACACTGGCGAACGGAAAATAATAGCTGCGTCGCCCGCGTCCGATACGCACGTCACCCGGCAGGCGTCCGAGCCCCAGGCGTTGCAGCCAGGGTGTGGCGAGCCCCAGCACGAAGAGGATGGCGACGAGGGTGAGCAGCCATTTCAGCATGGCAGATCAGTCACCCTGCGGGTCGCGTGACGACTGTTCCGCCGCCTCGATCTGGCGGCGCTGCGCTTCGGCGGCTTCCTGCAGCTGGCCTTCCACCGCACGCGCCTTGTCCACCGCCTGGATCTGCGTTTCGAACGCCGGATTGGGCCGACGCTCGGTTTCGGGCTGCGGCGGCGCGGGATCGCAGCCGGCCAGCGACAGCAGCAGGAGGGGAAGCAGTCTATGCGTCATTGAATGTCCTCCAGGAGCCCGCTCGGCAGGCCGTCGATGCTGAGCTGGTTTTTCTCGCGCCAGTAGTCGGCGAGACCGGTCGCACCTTTCTTCTCGGCCCAGCGCGCCAGCGTCTCGCGTTCGCCATCATAAGTGTAATGCGGCACGCCGTAGCCGCACGAGGTCTGCACCGCTTCGATGTCGAGCACGATGATCTGGCGCTCACCCGGCAGGGTGGGGAAATGGCCGTGCAGCGCAGCCCAGCCTGCGTCCTGCCGGCGCACCCCGTGGCCGCGGCCATACAGGCGCAGGATCATGGGCTCGGTGCCGAAGCTGCACCACATCAGCGTGAGGCGGCCGTCGTGGCGCAGATGGGCACCGGTTTCGTTGCCGCTGCCGGTGAGATCGAGATAGGCGACGCGGGTATCCGACAGCACGCGCAGGCTGTCCATGCCCTTGGGCGACAGATTGATGCGGCTGTCGGCGGTGCCGCTGGCGGTGAAGAACAAATGCTGCGCCGCGATGAAGGCGCGGTGCCTGTCCTCGAGCGCGGGATAGAAGCGGGCCATCAGTTGACCTGTCTTTTCAGAAACTCGGTGAGGATGCGCAGACGTGCCACGCTGTCGTTCATTTCGAGAAGATCCTGACGCACCGCGAGCTTCAAGGGCAGCGCTTCGGAGAGGCGGAAACCGACCCAAACTGCGTCGTCAAAAGCGAATGGCACGGGAAAACGCGCGTGACCCATTTCGTCGATGATGCCGCGCAGGATCTCCACTGCCAGCTCGAACTCGTCCGGCACGGCGCAGGGTGGTTCCGCGCTCATGCTGTCGACGCTGCCGACCACCAGCCCGCCGGACAGCGTTTCGGTGCCGCGCACCATGAAGCGCTCCTCGGCCTGCGTCTCGATGTGCAGGATGCCGGTCTGCGGCATGTCCCAGTCGGTGATGCGGACCAGTGTGCCCACGTCATGCGGCACGGCTGGCGCGCCGGTTTCCTGGCCTTCGCGGATGGCGCAGATACCGAAGGGCGTGCTGTCGGCGATGGCCTGCTTCACCATGTCGAGGTAGCGCTGCTCGAAAATCCGCAGCGGCAGACGGCCGCCCGGAAACAGCACGGTGTTGAGTGGGATGAGTGGCAGCCGTGCTCGCCGCAGCACGAGGCTCACCGTTCGTCGCCCCAGGGCGCGACCAGCGCATGTTGTACGCCGAGCTGGTCGAGAACGCGCGCGACGACGAAATCGATCAGCGACTCGATGTTTTGCGGATGGTGATAGAAGCCGGGATTGGCGGGCAGGATCACCGCATTCATGCGCGCCAGCGTCAGCATGTTTTCCAGATGAAGCGCAGAGAATGGCGTTTCGCGCGGGACCAGGATCAGCTTGCGCTGTTCCTTCAGCATCACGTCGGCGGCGCGCTCGATGAGCGAATCCGCAAGACCGTGCGCGATGGCGGCAAGCGTGCCCATGGAGCAGGGACAGACGACCATGGCATCGGCTGCGTTCGAGCCGGAAGCGACCGGTGCGTACCAGTCTTCACGGCCGTGCACGCGCAACTGGCCGTCGCGCGCGCCGAGGCCTTCGGCGAGCAGGTGCTCCAGGTCGCTCGCGCGCGGCGGCAGCGCGATGCCGAGTTCCTGCTTGGCGACGACATGTGCGGCCTGCGACACCAGCAGATGGACGTCGAGGTCGGCGGCGAGCAGGCATTCGAGCAGGCGCAGGCCGTAAGCCATGCCGGATGCGCCGGTCAGGGCAAGCGTGACGGTATTCAATGATGTTTGCATGGGGCGGATTGTCGCTTGGAAACGACCAATAATCTACTCGGGTGAGACTTTCGTGGAGGTGTCGGAGGCCAGCAGCCGCGCAGTCAGAATGCCGTTGGTCGCACCAAAAATCAGTGCGGCGCCGGCGAACAGCGGCAGGAGGTTGCTGATCGCCGAACCGGGCAGCAGCCATCCCGCGGCGAGTGCGAGCTGCCCACCGATGTGGCCGAAGGCCGCCAGGACCGATAGGCTGACCGGGCCGAAGTGACGCGCCGGCAGGTGCTGCGCCAGCGCGAGGACACCCAGGCTGGCGAGTGCGCCGGCGGTGGCGAGCCAGAAGCCCGGGGCGAACAGGGTGCCGAACAGGATGCCACCGCCGAGGAGGCGCAGGGCGGATACCCAGGCCGCAGCGCGCCAGCCGTACTGCAGCAGTACCAGCAGGATGACGATGTTGGCGAGTCCCGGCTTGATGCCCGGGATCGGGCTCGGCAGTGCCGCTTCGGCGAGGGTGAGGCCGATTGCCAGGGCCGCCAGCCGCGCGATACGGCGGTCGTCGGCGCTGACTGCAAGCTCAATAGCCGAGGGTGTCATAGGCCGGATCGCGGCCGCGGATTTCCACGCTGACCTGGTTGGGCAGGCACAGCGCCGCCTCGCCCGCGCGGCTCAGCCAGCCCTGTTTGACGCACAATTGGCGCGGTGATGGATCGGCGGCGACGCGGGCCCGGCCCGGTGCAATCTCGACCTGCGTGGTGCCCAGCGGGCCGGGGACGGCGAAGGTCCGCGCACGGGCGAGCGTGGCGGTTTCGACTACCTTGCCGGCGGCGCGGATCACCACGGTGTCGCCCGCCCCGCCACTCCAGGCGGAAACGGCGAGCGCCGCGACCGCGCCGGCACCGGCGAGCAGCACGCCGATATCGCCTGCGCGCAGCATCATGCCAGCTCCCGGTGTCGCACCAGCACCTGTTCGCGCGCGCGGAAGGCCGTGGCGAGGGTTTCTGCGAAGTACACGCTGCGGTGCTGGCCGCCGGTGCAACCGATGGCGACGGTGAGGTAGGCGCGGTGGTCGCGGATGAAGCACGGCAGCCAGTTTTCGACGAAGCCGCGGATATCCGCCAGGAGCGCCATGGCGTCGGGACTCGCCTCGATATGGTCCTTGACCGGCTGGTCGCATCCAGTCAGTGGGCGCAGTTCGGCGACATAGTGCGGATTGGGCAGGCAGCGCACGTCGAACACCAGGTCGGCGTCGAGCGGAATACCGTGCTTGAAGCCGAAGGACTGGAACAGCAGCGTGATGCGCGAACGGTCCTGGCCAACCAGATCCTTGATCCACAGGCGCAGGGCCGAGGCGGACAGGTCGCTGGTGTCGATGCGGTGGGCCAGCGGCGCGACATCGGCGAGCATTTCGCGTTCGAGCTGGATGGCTTCCTGCAGCGACACGGTGTCGCTGGAGAGCGGATGGCGGCGACGCGTTTCGGAGAAACGCTTGACCAGGGTGAGGGTCTTTGCTTCGAGGAAGACCACGCGCAGGTCGGCACCGTCGATACGCAATTTTTCGGCGATCTGTGGCAGCTGTGCGAGACTCGCGCCGCTGCGCGCGTCGATGGCGATGGCGATGCGGGTCTGACCTTCGCCCGCGAGATATTCGATGAGCGTGGGCAGCAGCGCCAGCGGCAGGTTGTCGACGCAGTAATAGCCGATGTCCGCGAGCACGGCGATGGCGATGCTCTTGCCGGATCCCGACAGGCCGGAGATGAGGACGATCTGCACTCAGCTTCCTGCACCGATCGCCGCGTGCTGGCGTTCGATGAAGCGGTCGAGCGGATTGATGCCGCGACTCTTGAGAATGTGGTTGCGCACCGCGACCTCGACGAGCACCGCGAGGTTGCGGCCGGCGGCGACAGGAATGCACACCTTGGGAATGTCCACGCCGAGCAGGGTCTCGGTGGAGGCGACCATGTCGAGCCGGTTCAGTCCGGCCTTGCCGACCGCCTCGGGATGCACGAGTTCGACGATGAGCTTGAGATTCTTGCTGCGCTTGACGGCAGTTTCGCCGAACAGCGTGCGGACGTCGAGAATGCCCAGCCCGCGCACCTCGAGAAAATCGCGCAGCAGGGGGGGGCAGTTGCCCTCGAGCGTCTGCGGTGCGACGCGCTTGAGCTCCACGTAATCGTCGGCAACCAGGCGGTGGCCGCGGGTGACCAGTTCGAGCGCCAGCTCGCTCTTGCCGACGCCGGCGTCGCCCTTGATCAGTACGCCGATGCCGAGCACTTCCAGATACACGCCGTGCACCGCGGTGGTTTCGGCCAGATGCTGGGTCAGGTAATGGCCCAGATGCGACATCAGGACGGGGCTCGCCAGCGGCGAGGCGAGCAGTGGCGTGACGGTGCGTTCCGCGGTCTGGCGCAACACCTCCGGTACGGTTTCGTCGTTCGAGACGACGATGGCGGAAAGCTCGGTGGAGAACAGGCTGCGGATGGCGTCATCGAGGCCGTCCTCCGACAAACCGCGCAGATAGTCCATCTCGGCGCAGCCGAGCATCTGCACGCGGTTGGGGTGAACGAAGTTCAGGTGGCCGATCAGTGCAAGCGTCGGTTTCTGCGCCGTCTCGGAGGATAGCGTGCGTCCCGCCCCCTCGCGTCCCGCCAGCCATCGCAACTGCAACGGTTCCGCCAGCTCGCGGAACAGCGTTTCGACGGTGACGGGGTTCAGCTGGTCCATGCGCCGATCAGCGCAACGAGGTCGGCAGGCGTGGGCGCGGTGAGCATGCGCGCACGCATGGCCTCGTCGCCGAACATCTGCGCCAGTTCACCGAGGATCTGCAGATGCTGTTCATTGGCGTTCTTTGGCACCAGCAGGATGAAGCACAGCGATACCGGCAGATTGTCCGGGGCGTCGAACTCAAGCGGTGTCTTCAACCGGTAGAGCGCGCCGCAGGCGTTGTCGAGGCCCTTGATGCGTCCGTGCGGAATGGCGATGCCATAGCCGAGCGCGGTTGAACCGAGGCGCTCGCGCTCGAACAGACTGGTGAAGACGTCGGTGGTCTTGAGGGCGTGGCGCGCGGCCAGCAGTTCGGCGGCGTGCTCGAACAGTTTCTTCTTGCTGGACAGGCTCTGGTCCAGCAGGACGGTTTCGGGGGAGAGGAGGGGGGCGATCAGGTTCATGCTTGGGCAGGTGTCGGTTAGTGTTGGCCAACCCCGTTGACGATTATACGCCGGCCTGCAACGCATGGCCGGACACCTGGGTGCCCAGCCATGCTGCGCTGTCAGGCCGGGCTCTCCACGGGCTGGCGCTTGACGCCCCCCGCGCTCTGGTGGACGTCGGAGATCTTTTCCTTGTACTTCACGATCTGGCGGTCGAGCTTGTCGGCGAGCAGGTCGATGGCGGCGTACATGTTGCCGTCCTCGCTGCGGGCGTGGAAGTCGTGACCCTTGACGTGCAGCGTCGCCTCCACCTTGTGCACGAGTTTTTCCACCTGCATGATCACATTGATGGCAATGAGGTGATCGAAATGGCGCTTGACGCGGTCGAGCTTTTCGGAGACATAGTCGCGGATGGCGGGAGTTACTTCCAGATGATGACCGGAAATCGTCAAATTCATACAACCTCCTGATTCTGAAGGAAGAAAGCGGGCGCCGGCCATGTGCCGGGTGCCGCGAGCGCACGGACGCTCGGGTTCATTGTCGGCCGAAAGCGGGGGACATTCAAGCGCGGCGGCGAGGGCGTCGGCAGTGAGGGTGCCGCCCGCGCCAGGGCGGGGTGAAACTGTCTGTGAGATCAGAGTGCGCGACGCATGTTCGCGGGTGGAATCTGCAGCGACTCACGGTATTTGGCGACCGTGCGACGAGCCACGACGATGCCCTGCTGGCCGAGTACCTCCGCGAGCTGTCCGTCCGACAGCGGCTTGCGCACGCTTTCCGCGGCCACCAGCTGCCTGATGAGTGCGCGGATCGCGGTGGACGAGCACGCGCCGCCGCTTTCGGTCGCAACGTGACTGCCGAAGAAATATTTGAGCTCGAACAGGCCGCGCGGCGTCATCATGTATTTCTGCGTGGTGACGCGCGAGATGGTCGATTCGTGCAGGTCGACCGCTTCGGCGATCTCGCGCAGCACCAGCGGGCGCATCGCCACCTCGCCGTGTTCGAAAAAGTGTTTCTGGCGGTCGACGATGGCCTGCGAGACGCGCAGGATGGTGTCGAAGCGCTGCTGCACGTTCTTGATCAGCCAGCGCGCCTCCTGCAGCTGGGTGGCGAGCTGGTTGCCTCCGGTGTCGCGATGGCGTGCCAGGATGTCGGCATACACGCGGTTGACGCGCAGCCTGGGCATGGCGTCGGCATTGAGGCTGGCGATCCACATGCCCTTCACCTTGCGCACGTGCACGTCCGGCACCACATAGTGCACCTCGTCGGTACCGAATGCCGCGCCGGGCCTCGGGTTCAGCGAGAGGATGAGAGTGCGCGCGGCGCGCAGGGCGAAATCGTCGATGCCGAGCATCTTCTTCAGCTTGCCGACGTCGCGCGCGGCGAGCAGGTCGAGATAGTGCGTGGCCAGCTGCATGGCGGCGTCGCGTGCCGGGGTGTCCGCGGGCAGGGCGCGCAATTGCAAGGTCAGGCACTCGGCCAGGTTGCGT
>JANJXF010000058.1 GCA_024709165.1 Thiobacillus sp.
CAAACAAAGGGAGGGAGGGGAAGCGTGATCCAAACCAGTTCCGTGGATGCATGGCCATCTGCGCCTAACGCCTCGTTAGAGCGAACACCGCTCGCTTCGCTCCCGGCTTACGCCCCTTCGGGGTGTCGCTCAACTCGAACACGTTGGGCACCACATTTCTCTTTACCAGTAGCTTGAAATTAACGAAAGGAAAGCAATGATTAGGAAACTTCTTACGGTAATCGCTTTGGCACTCCCTTTGTCCGCTTTTGCGTTAGATGAGGTTAGTGCTCTGCCGGAAGCCCATACAAAGCTAATCAAAAGTGTAACGGATGAACTTGGCATCAAGGATCCTTCCGTCGAAACAAAAAAGAAGATATACGGCACCTTCGATCATGCGCTGAAAGAGGGCTGGTATTCCTATTGGGTTGGGAACAGTGATATCAAAGCGTCGAAGTTCAAGGACGACACTGTTCGGATATTTGAATTTATGATCGTAAATGACAACAGATTTAACGTCATAACCATGACATATTTTCCGCGCGCCGGTCAGATATTTGTTGCGCGCAGGCAGTTTGTTGAAGGCGCCTCATCTGTTGCAATGGATGCGTTCAAGAAAAAGAAACAAGATGCGGCCTTTAAGCTGTTGAACGAAACAAATAACTACGCCTTCTTCCAAGAGAGCGGATATGTCAGTTTTGAGGTGTATCACGTCAGCGGCTCTAATGCGGCTGTTTCCTACGTTGATTACTACATTATTGACGTTAAGTAGTGGTGCCCAACCCTGCGGTCAACCGGACGCTGCGCGATAAAGCCGCGCAGCGCCGGTTACCTTGAACGTTGGGCACCTTTCATCAATTTTTGCGCCTCGGTCTGAGGCATACAAGGGAGTAATCATGAACAACAGGCTTTTCGTATTGCCGTTTGTACTGGCATCACTATTGGCTGGCTGCGGCACACCAGCCGTTATCAAGAAAGTAGAAGACCGACCAGTAGAAAATCTGAAGGCTAGCGAAAACTCAAAGCCGATCCAATTCAAGAAAATCGTGGTGAAACTAAAGCGTGGGGAGCACATTGGCGCGATGCAGGCTGGTTTGCTGTGCGTGCCTCAAGGGGACCTCAATTGGAAGGGCGGTCGAATAAGCATTGATTCAGACGAATTCACTGATGCATTCAAAGAGGAGCTTGAGAAATTCGCATTTAAGACTGTTGGTGACACGAATGCTCTTTTTGAAGACCCTTCAACTTGGAAGTCAGAGATACTCATTGCTGGCCTCATTAAAGAACTCAAGGCGAATATCTGTTACCCAATGGCGGGATTCGGCAATTTTTCTTCCTCCAAAGGTGAGGCATTTCTCAAAGTGGACTGGCAGATATATTCAAAGCTCGATAGGTCAGTTGTCCACACCGTAACAACGGAAGGTGCAGCAAAAAATGATGAGGCCGTTGGGGGCGGCGATACCGTTGCAGTCCTCAATGCATTTGCCCAAGCATCGCGCAATCTTCTCGCGGACAATAAATTCCGAGACATCGTTAGCAAGGGCGGCGAAACAATCAAAGAAACTTCTTACAAGTCGGGCGACTCGATTGTCATTTCAACAGGTGCATCAAAGTCACTCGGCAATTCCCCTGATGAATGGGCCAGTGGGGTGGTCACCGTTTTCGCTGGTAGTGGTCACGGTAGTGGCTTTGTGATTTCCGACAATCTGATACTGACAAATCATCATGTCGTAGGCGAATCTAATTCGGTGGCTGTTAAGTTCAACAATGGTATGCAGGTGGTAGGGAAGGTTATCGCCTCAAATTCGGGACGCGATGTGGCTATTGTGAAAGTCGACGCCACGTTGCCGAAGCATTTCAAATTATCAAGGGTAGTTCCGGCTGTTGGCTCTGACGTATATGCGATTGGCAGCCCATTGGACGAAAAGCTTCATTCAACTATCACGCGTGGAATCATTAGTGGCGTTCGGGAAGAAAACAAGAAAATGCTAATTCAGAGTGATGTCAACATTCGCCCTGGGAACAGCGGTGGTCCGCTGGTTGACAAGAGTGGTTCCGTGGTTGGCATTGCCGTTTCGGGTTTGGTGGTTAATAGCGTCGCACAAGGTATCAATTTTTTTATCCCGATTGATGACGCATTGAAATCCCTCGGTGCAATTTAGTTGTTACGCAACATTGCCAACGAGGTGCCCAACACTGCGCTCCAAGGGACGCTGCGCGATAAAGCCGCGCAGCGCCCCTGAGCTTGGACGTTGGGCAGCAAAATGGGCCAAGGTGTCAGGCGTGCAATATGACTAGAACTTTTCTCGTTGGCGTTCGCGGTGAAAGCTATGACAATGAAAACGGCTCCTCTCGGCAGGAGCTCATCCGTCATCTTCGCAGCCACGACCGCGTAGCGTTGGAGCCGGACCCCACGAATTCACATGATAGATGGGCTGTAAAGGTTTTAAACGAAGCGGGTGAGCAAGTGGGTTGGTTGCCTTCGGACGCACGAGATGCAGATACACTTTTGCGAGGCGAGCCAATTTCTGCAGTTGTTCACGCCGTTACGGGTGGTACAAATTGGTTAAGGCGGTTGCTTGGTAAGAAGTCCGTTGGCCTCGTGCTACGAATCACAAAAGACGACCCGGACTGGAGCAGGCGTGATGCGCTTGAAAAACTTGCCAAGCCATACGATGCGAAAGTCGAGGCTGCACTGCAACTTGAGAAAACTGGCAACGATGCCGGTGCAATTGAAGCAATGCAGAGCGCGATAGCGGAAATAAGGGGTTTCACAGATAGCAACCGCCAAGCGTCGGCTCACCGAAGTGTGCCTCTGCCCATAGATCGCCTGAGCCTTCTCCTGGAGCGCAAGAAAGACTACGCAGGGGCATTGGCGGTTATCACACAATGGGAACAGCAGTTTGATCCGGTACAACCGACCAAGGCAGTCGCCGACTCCATCAGGAAGCGCGCAGCGCGGCTAAGGCTCAAGGTGGCTAGCTAATGTTCAGTGCTTGGTTCGTGTTGCTGCCCAACAGTTCGGTCAACCGGACAGTCAACCCGCTACGCGGGCTGCCTGCCGGTTACCTCAAGCGTTAAGCTCAGATAGCCATGCGCAACTGCGAGTATTCTTCGCGAGCGCGTTCCGCGCCAGGCATGGAGTGGACGTGGAACAGAATTTGATGGAAAATATGGGGTCAGACTCGATTTCTGGGCGTCTGCCTCCGTTTTTACCGCCATTTCTTCTCTCACCGTCCCCAAGTCATCGATTCTATCGGGGCGACAACTATTCTAACGCGCGGGCGCGCGCGCGTCCGCGGAAGGTGCTGGGTGGCTGCCGGGAAATCAAGTCTGACCTCATATTTATGACCCCGTATTTACACACTTCCTTCAGGTGACCATGACAACCGGACAGATCGCGTGCTACAAATCCGAACAACTCAAAAACTCACAACATCACGGATTGAGGATATTGACAACGCACCGGGGATGTTGTCACAATGTCCAACATGAAAGCCGTACGGCTCGTCTCAACTCGCATTACATACTCGGAATCAGCTTTCGCTGAACTCGTGCTATGGCGGTTGTCTCAACCTGTAGAGGGATCAGCCCATGGCTTCAAGTATCGGCTCGCCTACGTGGTTCGTGGCGAATGCGTTCTCCGTTACGACAACGAGACGGGAAAAGGCGATCATCGACATGTCGGCGGTATTGAACGCGCCTACGCCTTCACGACCCCGGAGAAATTGATTGTCGACTTCCAACGCGACATTGAAAGGTGGAACCATGAAAACCGTAACTCTTGACGTTCGCTCGCCCTCTGATGCGATGGCGGGCTTTACCCAAGCTTGGAAAACGGGCAAACCACAACGGTCCACCCGTATTAGCTTTGCCACTCCCGAACTGCTTTGGAAGGTACTTACCGAAAAGCGGTGGGAGTTACTGAAGGCTTTGTGTGGGGCCGGCCCAGTGTCAATTCGAGAGGCTGCCCGTCGCGTTGGCCGAGATGTGAAGGCTGTTCACGGCGATGTAACAGCGCTGCTAAACGCTGGTGTGCTTAACCGCACGGACGACGGCCTGATCGTCTTTCCGTTCGAGGCCGTGAAAGTCGAGTTCCTTTTGCAGGCGACATAAACGTTCATGGGCCAGGGGCCGTATTCCCGGCGCGTAACCCAGGTGATGGCTGAGCTCGGCACCCAGCGCACGCTCGATCAGCGCCTTCAGCAGCGCCGGTTTCGTCTTACTCGTCTTGCTTGGCATACATGCTCCTTTGCGACATGGTATGCCTCAAACACAAAATTCCTGACAGGCTCCCTTCTTGAAAGCCATCGAGGCGGCATTGATCGCCTCCGCGTTCATCGGACCATCGGCAATCTGGTCAATGAGTTCTTTTGGGATGGTCGGCAGCAGCGCCGGTTTCTTCTTGCTCGTCTTGCTTGGCATACATGCTCCTTTGCGACATGGTATGCCTCAAACACAAAATTCCTGACAGGCTCCTTTGATCAGACTTTGGGCCTCGTCCCTTGCAACTTATCCCCCAACACTAAATGAGCTCCCCTCATACAAGCCCTGAAAAACATCGATTGTTCTTCCTGTCCACATCATGACTTGCTGATTAAGCCTGTTGTACTCGGTACTCCCCAGCTTGTAAGCGTAGTCACGCCCGATTATCACAGTACGGGCACCTCCCGCACCGGTCACTTGTGAAGGGTAATATCCCGAAACCAGAACGGTACTCAATTGTGCCCCTGGCGCGAGTTTCAATTTCCACTGAACAGGTTCATAAGCACTCAGCACCAGGACAATGGGTTTTGAGGAGCGGCGAATGTTCACTTCGACTGCGCCCATATGTCGCCCATCTGCAGTTAGTGGTCCACTCCTTGGCCCCTGATAAACGCCAACGGATTCGATCTGGGCGTTGCGCGCCAACTGCGCGATTACCCCACCGCCTGGCCGATCGTAACCAGTACTGAAAGAGGCCGGTGGAGCGGCCGGAGCCGGAATGGGAACAGGTGCCCCGTATGCCCATGCCGCCGATGGGTAGGATCTGTACCCGCTCTGGCCTTGAATGACACCTTGCGCCTGTTGCCTGTCGAACGCGTCAAGCTTGCTCTGATTAACTTCCTGAAGCGCGTCAGAAACGAATTGCGACAGGGGAACCGCCCCTTGCGTGGGCATTTCAGCAATTGTTGCAATCTTGCTTTCACTGATTGAAGCCAGCTGGCGAATCGATGGCATGTATACAAATCGGGACGGGTTCGCCGGGACGCTTATCGGCATCAATATTTGATTGCTGATCGAGAACAAATAATATTTCTCTCTCTGTCCCATCAAGGTTCTGGTAAATCCAGACAGTAACAGCTTGTTCGGGTCGGGAGTGGTGCTGGCGAGCCGGATATAGAAAGGCTCAAAGGCAATCGTTTCCACTTCCAATGAATCCAGCGAGACGAACGTCAGGCCGGAAGAGCTGATGCTGATTACCTTGCTTCCGTCAGCGGTCAGATTGAACACATTGCTTGACCAGTAAGCGTCTTTTAGCTGCTTGTCATCTACAAGCCTTACGTCGGGTACAGATCTGGTTCTGTCCAGCTCGATTTTTGTAACTGAATTGGATGAAAACAAAACAAACCGGTTTTCATTTCCCGGCACTTTGGCGACAAACTGTGCCCCACGGTTGACAGCATCAACCGGGATTGCCATACCGGACAAAAAATCGACCAGAAACACCTGGCCACTATTGCTGCTGCTGTAAAAGCCAGTGCGTTCATCAATCCAGAAGAACTGATTGGCGCGCACCGCGGGAATCTCGGCAATCACATTGCCTGATTCACTCTCCCTGATCTTGAGCCTGTTGCCTTCGTTGACGGTGAACAGCCTGCCATTCGGGGACAAGGACCCCAGCATGCTGGATTCTCTGGTCTCTTTGAAGATGGGTTTGTTTCCCTCGAAATCGATCACCTCAACCGCCTGGCCGGTCTCTATCAGGGCAACGCCTGCCTTTTCGGCAAAGCGTGCATTCAGGATGCTGCCGTCTGCCACGATGTATTCTGGTGATTTCGCTGGTATTGGCATCAGCGGTGGTTCGGCAAGAACCAATCCGGCTCTAATGATCCCCAGCCACCTGGCTATTTCCTTGTCGGCGTCGATAAAACAGGAACGATCATCAAGATTTTTCCGGACTTCCTCTCCGCTGGCCAGCCAGGAGGGGGAATAGCCTTTCGCACAGCTAAGCGCCCGAAGCTTCAGGCGGTTCGCCAGCTGTTCTTCCAGTTCACTGCGCTTTGAACCGGAAGCTTGCTTGATTACGTTTTTCTCCGCGGTCAGTACTGCATCAGAAACCGGGATTGCCGAATTGATCTTATCCTCGGGCGCCAGTTTCAGAATGTTGGTGAAGTTAAAACCGAAAAGAAATAAGGCCAGTATGACCAATCCCAGTCCGGCTATTTTTGCTTTGCTCATCAGACTCCCCGTTGGTTCTTATGAATGTTTCAAACAATACGGCAGCACGATCAAGATTCGGCGTTCAGAAGGGGGAGGCAGCGCAGCCGTCGAGCACCCCGGTCCGGCTTGCTTGAAAAGGATGAAGCCGAGCGTCAATGCATTTTCGCAAGGGCCTGCAACACGGCGTGCGGACAGGATCAACGGAAAAAGATGTGGAAACGAAGTAACCGGAAACGGACGGACAAACAGCAGCGTAGCGATGGTCTCCCATCGGATTCTCCCCTTTGGCTCATGGTCAATTTATTTTGTTATTGACTGCTCCGCGCAGGATATTATGGCACGATGCTGCAAACGTGACACCCACCTGCCTCCGGGTGGTCTTGCGTAAATGAAGATCCCCAGTGCCTGACCTGTTCCCCTTCAGTCGCCTGCGGCACCGCCCAGCGCCCGTGATAAATATGGGGTCAATAAATATGGGGTCAGACTCGATTTCTGGGCGTCGGCCCCCTTTTCCGCAACCCAGGTCCAAACGAAACGACTTATATCCGACTCGCAGTCTGGCGCATCACGTCCGCGGCGAGCCCCATCGCAAGTTTCACCGGCCAAGGCAGCGGCGCGCCGCCGTGGGCGACGGCGGCCTGCGCGTGGCGGGCTTCGTCGGTTTTCATCTGCTCGACGATTGCGCGGCTGCGGGCGTCGGCGGGGGGCAGCTGTCTGAGATGGCCGTCGAGGTGGGCTTCGACCTGGCGCTCGGTTTCGGCGAGAAAGCCGAGATTCCA
>JANJXF010000192.1 GCA_024709165.1 Thiobacillus sp.
GGGCGCGTACGAGACGTTCCTTCTTCACCCAGTTCATGAGCGAGAGCGGCTCGTCCTCGAAAAGACGATGGATGTAGCGCGGCGAAAGCTTGACGCCCGTGGCAATGACGTCGATGTGCAACGCGGGATGTCGCAAGTGCGCGAGGGCGTACTGCTTGACCCGCTCCAGGTGATAGGCGCGCAGGCCCGGCGACTGGGAAGTGTGACCGGGTTGCCGCGAACACAGGGCGGCACGCAGAAGTCTGGTCGTGAGAAAGGGCAAGTCTTCCGAGCCCGGTCCATGGAAGATGCCGGGATGTGCAACAAGCGCGCGCAGGTGCTCCGCGAACACAGCGGGTGCACCCACTTCGGTAGGCATGGCAACCCCGACAAGTCCCGACCAGTCCGTGATTGCCGGGGCGAGCATCGATTCCGGCACGACCATGCAAATCTGCCGGTAATCCTCGTGAAAGTGCAGGCTGTTGGCCACGCCGACGCGATGAATGACAAGATCGCCAGGCCCGATGAGCGCTTCCCTGCCCTCGGCACGCACGGTGCAACGGCCTTGCAGTTGAAGATGGGCGACGATGTTGGGTGCGCCCGAGCCGCCCTCGGGCCGCGCGCTCAGATGGGCGGTCCCCGCGCCCTTGACGAGCACCAGGGGCGCGGCCGGTGCCATGTCGATTTCCATGTTGATGCCAAACAGCCGATGCTTTTCCGGCTCGACCCTGTATTCGGCGCCGAACAACGAGGCGGTACGATCCTGCCACCAGTCGACACGCTCGGCGGCGGCGATGGTGTCCGTAGTCAGCAACAAGTCCTTGAGCATGAAAATCTCCCCATCACACAATGAATTTTTTTTCGTTTTCCTTCATTGTGGCTGGTGCGCTCCTTTGCCCATCCTGCACCAGCACAGCGTGAACTATGCGAAGCCTGCGCTGCACTGTCAAGCGGCTGCGACAGCGGCTGCGACAGCGGCAGCGGACGGGCTGTCCGGCGAAGCGCCAGGACGGCAGGCGCAAGCACGGGGAACTCATGCCCGGATTGGCACTCCGAGATCGAGAGTGCTAAACTTGTCTTTCAGGAGGAAAATCCACAGATGACGCAATCCATGGCCCTGCCGGTTCCTGCAGCCTACAGTCTCGACAGCTACATCCAGACGGTCAACCGCTATCCGCTGCTGAGCCTGGAAGAGGAACAACGCTACGCGAAGGCGTGGCGCGACCATGAGGATCTCGATGCGGCACGCCAGTTGGTAGTGTCGCACCTGCGCGTGGTGGTGAGCGTGGCGCGGCATTATCTGGGCTACGGACTGCCGCACGCCGACCTGATCCAGGAAGGCAATGTCGGCCTGATGAAGGCGGTGAAGCGCTTCGATCCCGAGCGCGGCGTGCGGTTGGTGTCGTTCGCGGTGCACTGGATCCGCGCCGAGATTCACGAATACGTGCTGCGCAACTGGCGTCTGGTACGGGTCGCCACGACCAAGGCGCAGCGCAAGCTGTTCTTCAACCTGCGCAGCCTGAAGCAGTCGCTGAATGCGCTGACGATGAAGGAAGCCGACGCGGTGGCGCGCGAGCTCAACGTCAGCCGCAAGGATGTGCTGGAGATGGAAACCCGCCTGACGGGGCACGACATCTCGCTCGATCCGATGGTCGACGATGACGAGGACGGCTACAGCCCGCTCGCCGACCTGGCGAGCCCGGACGAGAACCCGGCGCAGAAGCTGGAACGCGAGCAGACCGAACGCCTGCGCCACAGGGGCGTCGCGGCGTAACTTTAAAACCTCGACTAACGCAGCCGTGTAATCATCATGGCGGGGTGGGTGACCGTGGACGTGGCGGCGAGGCTGCACCTGGTTGCCGCCTATTAGGTTGTG
>JANJXF010000075.1 GCA_024709165.1 Thiobacillus sp.
AGGTCACGCTGTCGCGCGCGCTCGCCGAAGGAGAAACCCTGGTGCTGCAGGCCGGCTGGCAGGGCTGCAACGAGGCCGTCGGCATCTGCTATCCCCCGCTTGATCGCGCGTTCACGCTCACCGGCGGCACCGCCGCCGCGAGCGGCACCGCGGTGGCCGCTGCACCGGCCGAGCCTGCCGGAGAATCCGATACGTCGAGGATCGAACGCGTGCTGCAGGGCGGCAGCTTCTGGGGGGTGGTCGCCACCTTCTTCGGCCTTGGCCTGCTGCTCTCGCTGACGCCCTGCGTGTTCCCCATGATTCCGATCCTGTCGGGCATCATCGCCGGGCAGAAAAAAGACCTCACCAAGTCCAGCGGCTTCCTGCTCTCGCTCGCCTACGTGCTCGGCATGGCGATCACCTACGCGCTCGCCGGCGTGGCCGCGGCGCTTTCCGGCACCCTGCTGTCGAACGCCATGCAGAATCCGTGGGCGCTCGGCATCGGCGCCGCCATTTTCGTGCTGCTTGCGCTCTCCATGTTCGGCTTCTTCGAAATCCAGTTGCCGAGCGCGCTGCAGAGCCGGTTTTCGGACGCGTCGAACAAGATGAAGGGCGGCAATCTGGCCGGCGTATTCGTCATGGGCGCGCTCTCCGCGGTGATTCTCGGCCCCTGCGTCGCGCCGCCGCTTGCCGCCGCACTCGCCTTCATCGCGCAGACCGGCAACACCACGCTCGGCGGCGTGGCGTTGTTCGTGCTGGCGCTCGGCATGGGCGTGCCGCTCCTGCTGGTCGGTCTGTCCGCAGGCGCCCTGCTGCCCCGCGCCGGGGGCTGGATGAATGCGGTGAAGTACTTCTTTGGCGTGACGATGCTGGCGATCGCGATCTATCTCATCTCGCCGATCATTCCCGCATGGGTCAACATGCTCTTGTGGGCACTGCTGCTGATCGCCTCCGCGGTCTACCTGCATGCGCTCGACCCACTGCCGGCGCAGGCTTCCGGCTGGGCGCGGCTGTGGAAGGGGCTGGGGGTCGCACTCCTGATCGGCGGCCTGGCGATCCTCCTCGGCATGCTCGCCGGCAGCCGCGACCTGCTGCAGCCGCTCGACGTGTTCAAGGGCGGCGCAGGCGGCACCGCCATCGCGGCCGAGCGGAAGGGCCTCGCGTTCGATAAGGTGAAGGACGTCGCCGAGCTCGATACCCGGCTGGCTGGCGCCAAGGCGGACGGCCGCGCCGTGATGCTGGATTTCTATGCCGACTGGTGCGTATCGTGCAAGGAAATGGAACGCTTCACCTTCAGCGATCCCAAGGTGCAGGCGCGCCTGGCCAATGTCGTGCTCCTGAAGGCCGACGTCACCGCCAACACCGACGCCGACAAGGCGCTTCTGAAACGTTTCGGCCTGTTCGGGCCGCCTGGGCTGATCTTCTGGACGGGTGCTGGCCAGCAGTCTGACTTCAAGGTGATCGGTTTCGAGAAGCCGGAGAAATTCCTCACCAGCATCGAGGCCGCGCTCGGTTCCTGAATGTGAGCGGCAGCCGCGCTTGACGGGGTGGACGTGCGGCGGTGAACCTCTCCGCACTGATCGCGCACTACGGCTACGCCGCGGTTCTCGCCGGCACCATGTTCGAAGGCGAGACTGTGCTCGTGCTGGCGGGCTATTCGGCACATCGCGGTTATCTGGATTTTGCCGCTGTCGCCGGAATTGCGTGGCTGGGTGCCGTTGCCGGTGATACGTTCTTCTTCTGGCTCGGTCGCCGCCACGGCCAGCGTCTGCTCGCGCGCCGTCCGGCGCTGCGCAGCCGGGTCGAGGCGGCGCTCGGACTGATCGACAATCATCCGGTGACAATCGTCCTGACGATGCGTTTCATGTGGGGGCTGCGCATGGCGCTACCCATCGCGATCGGCCTGGGCCGCATGTCATGGCGGCGCTTTGCGGCGCTGAACGCGCTGTCCGCCGCGCTGTGGGCGCCGCTGGTTGCCGCCGTCGGCTGGAGTTTCGGTGCCCTGCTGACGGCTCACGTCGCGGCACTGCAACGTTATGAGCACTGGGTGATGGCGGCCATTGCCGCCGCAGCGCTGCTGCTGCGCGCCGCGCTGCGCCGCCGATGACACGCGTATCGGCGACTCAGCCGCGTCGCAGCAGCCCGATGGCGTCCTGCAGCGGCGCGACCACCGGCTGGATCTTGCGCCGCATCAGCGAGCCGATGGCGGTGGTCTTGAGAAAGATGGGCCGTACGCTGTCGGCGTTCACCACGGCCAGTGCATCGAGCGCTCCGCAATCCGCTTCGAACTGCGGTGCGGCCGCAAGCAGCGCGGCACGCGTCTCCGCACGCGTCGCGACGTCGAGCACCCGCAGCGGCGCGCACCAGTTGGCGAGCGCATTCAGTGTGTGGTTGACCACCTCCTGAATTTCCGGGTGTTCGAGGACGCTGCCAAGGGTGGCGAGGAAAGTCTGCCCCTGTGCCGACAGCGCCTTGTCCAACAGTGTTGCGTAGGCATTGCCGGTCAGCGCAGGAACCTCAGCGTGATCGCCACGCGCCAAGCGCGGCGCCGGCAGCCTGTCGGGTTGCATTTCGAGAAAGGGCACATAGTGCGAATTGCGGCTGAGGCCGCGCTTCCAGACCGCGAGACGTTCCTCCTCGGTGAGCACGTCCGAGTAGAGCAAGGCGGCGACGGTATCGAGGATGGCAAGGTCGTCCTCGTACAGAAAGGCCAGGTGATCGACCAGAAACTCTGCCAGCGTCCGGCCCATGCTGCCGCAACATACGACGTCGCGGGTCAGCATCAGGCGGGCGTGTTCGATGGTCGGCATGCACCACCAGGCGTAGCGCGCCAGTTCATCGGTCAGCGCAGGGGAATGCACCACCGCGACCACGGCTTCCTCCTCGGCGATCAGCAGCAGTTGCGCCAGATGCTGCGCCGACAGACCGGCTTGCGACTGCCGTGTCCAGCGTGTGAGATGCACCGGATAGCCGCCGGGCGAACCCAGCACGTGACCGGACAGCAGCTCGCGCACTTTCTTCAGATAGCGGTCGGAACGCTCGTTCGGTTTGAGCGGTACGCTTGCCTCGCCCTGCGGCGTCAGCGCCCACACGGTCATCGTCGACTCGTCGATGCGCACCGCCTTGAGGTCGGTGTTGAACAGCACGTTGAGGCGCAGTTCGTCTTCCGGGGAAAGTTCGTCGTTCATGCGGAGAAACCCTGATTCGTCCGCGAAGGACGCGAAGCAGGGTTTTGCCTTCGCGTTTCTTCGCGTCCTTCGCGGATGGAGTCCTTACAGCGTCCTGAACACCTCACGTGCCGCGTTGACGGTGGCGTCGATGTCGGCGTCGCTGTGTGCGGCCGAGACGAAGCCCGCCTCGAACGCCGACGGCGCGAGATAGATGCCGCGCTCGAGCATGGCGTGGAAGAAGCGGTTGAAGGTCTCGCGGTCGCACTGCATCACTTCGGCGAAGCTCGCCGGTGGCTTCGCGGCGAAATACAGCCCGAACATACCGCCGATCGAGTCGGCACAAAACGCTACACCGGCCTCCTGCGCGGCGCCGGTGAGGCCCTGCACCAGCTTCGCAGTGCGGGCGGACAGCGCTTCGTAGAAGCCGGGCGCGGACACCGCCTCCAGCGTGGCAAGCCCGGCCGCCACGGCAACCGGGTTGCCCGACAGCGTGCCGGCCTGGTAGACCGGGCCCACCGGTGCCAGCGCATCCATCACGTCGGCGCGGCCGCCGAAGGCGCCGACCGGCATGCCGCCGCCGATCACCTTGCCCAGCGTGGTGAGGTCGGGCTTGATGCCGAGGAGTTTCTGCGCGCAGCCGAGGTCGACGCGGAAGCCCGTCATCACCTCGTCGAAGATCAAGAGCGCGCCGTGCTGATCGCACAGCCGGCGCATCGCCGCCATGAATTCGGCGGTCGGTTTCACCAGGTTCATGTTGCCGGCGAAGGGCTCGACGATGATGCAGGCGATCTCGTTGCCGATCTCGGCGAAGGTCTTTTCCAGGCCGGCGACGTCGTTGTAGTCGAGCACGATCGTTTGCGCGGCGACCTCGGGTGGCACGCCGGCCGAGGTCGGGTTGCCGAAGGTGAGCGCGCCCGAGCCCGCCTTCACCAGCAGGAAGTCGGCATGGCCGTGGTAGCAGCCCTCGAACTTGATGAATCTGGAGCGGCCGGTGAAGCCGCGCGCCAGGCGGATCGCGCTCATCGTCGCCTCGGTGCCGGACGACACCAGACGCACTTTCTCGATGCTCGGCACGAGTTCGACGATGCGGCGCGCGATGACGAGCTCGGCCTCGGACGGCGCGCCGAACGACAGGCCGTTGGCCGCGGCGTCCTGTACCGCCTTCACCGTTCCGGGGTGGGCGTGGCCGAGGATGGCCGGACCCCACGAGCCGACGTAGTCGATGTATTCGCGGCCGTCGGCGTCCCACACGCGCGCACCCCTGGCGCGGCTGAAGAACACCGGCGTGCCGCCGACGCTCCTGAAGGCGCGCACCGGCGAGTTCACGCCCCCGGGGATGACGTGTTGCGACTGTTCGAAGAGTTGTTCGTTGCGGGTCATTGTTCGGATTCCGTTGCGAAGAGTTGGTTGAAGGCTGCCGCCGCGGCGCGGATGTCGGGTGCGTCGAACAGGGCCGACAGGAGGGCGACGCCATCCGCGCCGGCATCGATGAGCGTGGGTGCGTTGGCAAGCGTGATGCCGCCGATGGCGACGATGGGCACCTGAATCGCCGGTCCGGCCTCGCGCAGCAGATCGATGCTTGCGCGCGGCGCGGCAGGCTTGGTCGGCGAGGCAAAAAAACTGCCGAAGGCGACATAATCGGCGCCGGCTGCCTGCGCGGCGCGTGCGAGATCGAGACTCTGGTAGCACGAGGCGCCGACGAATTTTTTCGGACCGAGGATGATGCGCGCTTCCCTCACGCTGGCGTCGTCGCGCCCGAGATGAACGCCGTCGGCGCCGGCGAGATCGGCGAGCCGCAGGTCGTCGTTGACGATGAGCGGCACGCCGAAGCGCCGGCACAGCGCGGCCAGTTCGCTCACCTGCTCGTGGCGGCGTGCAACGTCGGCGGACTTGTCGCGATACTGCACTGCCGCCACGCCGCCGGCGAGCGCCGCTTCCACCCGCGCGAGCAGGCGTGCGGTGTCGGCGGTTTCCGGGGTGAGCGCGTAGACGCCGCCGGGAAAGGCAGGTTCTGCACTCACGCGTTGCCGTCCGCCTGCGGCGTCTGCGCCCAGAAGAAACGCTCCGGCAGATACTGCCCCATGCCGGGGCGGAACGCCGCCTTGAGCGTCTCGTAGGTGAACTGCTGCGCCTCGCGCACCGCTGCCGGCATGTCCTGACCATAGGCGAGCACGGCGGCGATCGCCGAGGCCAGCGTGCAGCCGGACCCGTGGTAGCTGCCCGGCAGGCGGTCCCAGGCGTCGGTCTGCACCAGACCCTCGGCGTCGTACAGCGTGTTCTGCACGCGCGGGGTGTTCTCGTGGGTGCCGGTGATGAACACGTATTCGCAGCCCAGATCGGTGAGGCGGCGCGCGCACCCCGCAAGGTCGAGTTCCTCCTCGTCAGATTCGAACAGCGCGAGCCGGCGCGCCTCGTGGCTGTTGGGGGTGAGGATGCTGGTCTGCGGAATCAGCAGGTCGCGCATCGCGGCGATCGTGTCCTCGCTGGCGAGCTCGTCGCCGCGCCCGGATGTCAGCACGGGGTCAAAGATGACCGGAATGTCCGGGTAATCGGCGAGGATTTCCGCGATTACCGCGATCGATTCGGCGCCGCCCAGCATGCCGAGCTTGAATGCGGCGACCGGCACGTCTTCCAGCAGCATGCGCGCCTGGTCGCCGACCCATTCGGCGTCGATCGGCAGCACCTCGTCGACCCCGGCGGTGTCCTGCACGGTGATCGCGGTGATGACCGACAGCGGATGGCAGCCCATGCTCGCAAGCGTCAGGAGATCGGCCTGGATGCCTGCACCGCCGGTCGGATCGGACGCGGCGAAGCTCAGCACCAGCGGCGGGACAGGGGCGGGGGGCGTGATGGGCGGCATGGAAGACAGTCTGGAACCGAACCGCTTATTTTAGCCGATTCCCCCTTCCTTCGAGTCCGCTGCGGGACGGACGCGGCCGGCACGCGAAAAAAGCGTCACCCGGGGCTCAAGTCCGTTCGTCCACTGCCGTTAATCCGTTTTGCAGTGAAGCCATTGTTCAGGAATCGGCTGCCAACGGTACAGTGCGGCCATTCCGGACGAAGTGAGTCTTAACAACTATCAAGAGGAGATGGACATGGTCGTGAGGTGGATGCTGGCATTGGGATTTTCTGTCCTGTCGTTCGGGGCCTGGGCGGTCACGCCCTACATTCAGGGCGACCCGGCGCCGGGAGGTAATGTGCAGGCGGTGGCAAGCGCGGTCGAAGGCAAGCTGAAGAACGGCGGCTTCAAGCTCGTCGGCAAGTACTTCCCCAAGGGGCTGGCGGGTTACGGCGTGGTGGTGGCCACCGATGACGCCATGCTCGACGAAGTTGGCGGAGCAGGCGGCCATGCCGTGCTGGGCGCGGCGATCCGCGTGGGCGTCAAGGCCGACGGCACGGTGACCTACAGCAATCCCGACTACTGGTATCGCGCCTATTTCCGCAAGGGATTCGACAAGCGCGAGGGCGCGGTCAAGGCGCTGCAGACGAAGCTGGAGCGCGCCCTCGGCGCCGTCAAGGGCGTGGGTGGCGACGAGAACCCGCAGAGTCTCGCGAACTACCGCTACATGATCGGCATGGAACGCATCGACTCGTACAAAAATAAGCTTACCGACTCCGGCAGCTTCGACGAAGCGGTGAAGGCGGTGCGCGGCAACCTCGCCAAGGGCGCCGGCAAGACGTCGATGATTTACGAGGTCGTGCTGCCCAAATACAAAGTGGCGGTGTTCGGTGTCGGCATGCACGACGACGGCGACTGGATCAAGAAGATCGAGATGCAGGAGAGCATTGCCGGCCTGCCGTACGAAATCTACGTGATCGACAGGGAAATCGGCGCGCCGCATGGCCGCTTCCGTATTGCACTGGCGTTCCCGGACGTCGGCATGGGCCAGTTCATGCGCATTTCCACCTTGCCCAACAACATTCTCGACACCATGAACGCCGTGGCCGGAGTCGAGAAATCGTCCAGCGGCGAAGCCTGGCAATAGGCCCCGCCATGTGAGCGGGGGCACTCCCCTTTCGCTAAAGAAGCCGCAGGCGTTGCCGTAATGTTAAGCACGCGGCTTGGATGGCGGGTGCCATTCGCCGACGGTACCGGTGGAGAGACAGCGTGAATAACGAGGCACTCAAAGGCGTGAAGGTAATGGTGATTGACGACAGCAACACCATTCGTCGCAGCGCCGAAATCTTCCTCAATCAGGTGGGCTGCGAGGTCATTCTGGCCCAGGACGGCTTCGATGCGCTGTCCAAGATCACCGACCATGATCCGGACGTGGTGTTCGTCGACATCATGATGCCGCGCCTGGATGGCTATCAGACCTGTTCGCTCATCAAGCGCAACGCCAAATACCGGACCACGCCGGTCATCATGCTGTCCTCCAAGGATGGCCTGTTCGATCGCGCGCGCGGGCGCATGGTCGGATCGGACGAATATCTCACCAAGCCCTTCACCAAGGACACTCTGCTGTCGGCAGTGCGGGAGCACGCCGCCACCCGGGTCTGACTGATTTTTCCTCAAGGAGCACATCATCATGGCAATCAGCCGCATCCTGGTCGTGGACGACTCGCCCACCGAGCGTTTCTTCCTGTCCGAACTGCTGGTGAAGAACGGCTATCTGGTCAGCATGGCCGAAAGCGGCGAGGAGGCCGTGGCGCAGGCCAAACAGACCCTGCCCGACCTCATCGTCATGGACGTCGTCATGCCGGGCATGAACGGCTACCAGGCGACCCGCATGATCACCAAGGAAGACGCCACCAAACACATCCCGGTCATCATGTGCACCACCAAGGGCCAGGAAACCGACAAGGTGTGGGGCATGCGCCAGGGTGCCAAGGCCTATCTGGTCAAACCGATCAAGCCGGACGACCTGCTCTCGCAGATCAAGGCGCTGGGCTGAGCGGGCGTACATGGCCAAGAAGTTCAATCTGCGCGAGTTCCAGACCGCGCTGTCCCAGCAGTTGCAGGCCGCCGCCAGCCGCGACACCGCCGGCTCTCGGCTGGGGTTTCGCGTGGGTGGGACGAACTGGCTGGTCGGTCTGGCCGACACCGAGGAGGTCTTGCCGGTCCCGCCCATCGTCAAGGTGCCAGGCGCGCGGCGCTGGTTCCGCGGCATGGCGAACATCCGCGGCAACCTTTTCGCGGTAAGCGACTTTGCCGATTTTCTTGGCCAGGGCGCGACACCCGAGCAAGCAAGCTGCCGTCTGCTGATTCCGCACCACGATTTCGGTGTCAACGCGGCCCTGCTGGTGGGCGGCACCCTCGGCCTGAAGAACATCGGCCAGTACCGCCCCTGCGAGGGCGAGGCGGGACAGCCGTGGGTGGCGCGTCGCTATGCCGACGACGCGGGTACCGAATGGCACGACATGGATTTCGGTCAACTGCTCGGCCATGCCGGTTTTCTCATGGTCGAAGCGTAGCGTGACACCGGTGGATCGATCTTTACTTTGAGCACGGGGCGCCCGTGCGCCAACTGGAACAGGGATTGAGGCGATGAATATGGCAATCACGATGAATGGCCTGAAGGGGCTGGCGGGCCGCATAACCGGCAAGGGCAAGACGGCGGGCAGTGAGCACACCACCCTCATCATGCAGACCGTTCGCAGGCTGGCCGACAAGGAGCCGAGCAAGGCGCCGGTCATCGGCCATCTGCCGGTCGAGAAACAGTATCTCTACACCGGTGGCGCCCTCGTCGCCTCGCTGCTGCTTGCCGCGGGCTTCACGGTCTACAGTCTCGTGCAACTGGACAACCGCGCCGGGTACGAGGCCCGCGCCGGCGAACTCAAGGTGCTGTCGCAGCGCCTGCCCTTGACCGCCCAACAGTCCGTGCTGGGCAATGCCGTGGCGTTCAAGAAGCTCGCCGACGGCAGGGCCGAGTTCGAGACCACCCTCAAGGGCCTGACCGAGGGCGACGACGAGGTCCCGGCCTCCGGGGGTGCCGCGCGCGAAACCTTGCAAAACGTCACCGGTCACTGGAAAAAATTCGAGCCGCAGGTCGGCCTGATCCTGTCGCAGCAGAAGAATCTGGTGGCGATGGGCGAGAGCGTGAAGCGAATCAACGCCCTCAGTACCGACCTGCAGGAAGTCGCCGAGCAGCTGGCGAGCCAGTTGATGGATTCGGGCGCTGGCGTGCGCGATGTGACGCGCGCCAACCATCTCGTCATGCTGAGCCAGCGTCTGCCGAAGAACGCGAACCTGCTGCTGTCGTCCGAGCTGATCGATCCCGAGGTCGTGCTGCAGCTGGAGAAGGACACCACGGCTTTCCGCGATACGGTGCAGGCTCTGATGGAAGGCGCAGCGGCGACGAACGAGAATAACCTGCAGACGCTCGAGGATCTGGGCACCAACATGGCCGACATGGTGGAGACGGTAGGGTCCGTGCTCGCCAACACCCAGGCGCTGCTGAAATCCAAGATGGCGGCGAGCAACCTCTTCGCCGGCAGCGACGCGCTCATGGCGGACACCGACAAGCTCTCGCAGAACTACGGCAGCGTCGGCGGCATGAGCTATCTGCTGGCGGCGCTGTTCGGGGCGCTGGCGGTCGGCGCGCTGCTCATGCTCGGTTCGGTCACCATCAACGAGACCAAGTCGCGCGCCCGCAAGAGCGAGGAAGAAAACGCCCGCAACCAGGAGGCGATCCTGCGCCTGATGGACGAACTCGGCGAACTCGCCGAAGGCAACCTCACCATCAACGCCAGCGTGACCGAGGACATCACCGGCGCGGTGGCCGACTCGATCAACTACACCGTGGAAGAACTGCGCAGCCTCGTGCGCGGGATCAACAACGCCACCCAGCACATGGACGGCGCCGCCAACCAGGCGAGTCAGGTGTCCGACGCGCTTCAGGAGGCAGCGCGGCGCCAGACTGCGGAAATCGAGGAAACGTCGACTGCGGTGGTGAACCTTGCGCAGTCAGTGCAGCAGGTGTCGGGCAACGCCGCAGAATCTGCCCGCGTGGCCGAACAGTCGCTGGCTGCGGCGGAAAAGGGCCAGCAGGCGGTGTCCGATGCCATCGCCGGCATGAACACCCTGCGCGAGCAGATTCAGGAGACCTCGAAGCGAATCAAGCGTCTCGGCGAATCCTCGCAGGAGATCGGCGAGATCGTCGAACTGATTTCCGACATTACCGAGCAGACCAACGTACTGGCGCTCAACGCCGCCATCCAGGCAGCCTCCGCCGGAGAGGCCGGGCGCGGCTTCTCGGTGGTTGCCGAGGAAGTGCAGCGGCTGGCGGAACGTTCCGCCGACGCGACCAAGCAGATTGCGGCGATCGTCAAGACCATTCAGTCCGACACCCACGACACCGTGGCGGCGATGGAAGTCTCGACCCAGGGTGTGGTCGAGGGCGCCAAGCTGTCCGACGCTGCGGGTCAGACGCTGGCCGAAATCGGTACGGTGTCGAAGACACTCGCCAGCCTCATTGCCGATATTTCCAGCGCCACCCACAGCCAGGCGGAATCGACCGCCAAGGTGGCCGAGACCATGCAGGACATCAAGTCGATTTCCGCGCAGACCAGTGCGGGTACGCAGCAGACCGCCGACTCGATTCAGGGCATCAAGCAGCTGGCGCAGGATCTGAAGAGTTCGGTCGCCGGCTTCAAGCTGGCCTGATCGATCGATCCCGCAAGCGTGTAGCGCGACCAGGCCCCGCCCTCAACGTCAGGAACGACACACATGAGCGCCTTACTTGATTACGACACTGGCCCCCTCAACTGGGTGCGCGGCGAGATCGACGCCGCGCTGCAGGCCGCTCTCGGGCGGGTGCAGGCTTTCAGCGTCGACGCCGACCTCACCAACGCCATGCGCCTGGCACGCGACGATGCGCACCAGGTCGGCGGCGTGCTGCGCATGGTCGGACTGGAAGGCGCCGCGACACTCGCGGCTGCGCTCGAAACCAGCCTTGCCGACATCGACGAAAACCGCCAGCCTGCCAGCGACGAACTGATGCGTGCCGTGCGCAATGCCATCGAAGGGTTGCAGCGCTGGGTCAAGGATCTCGCCGACGGCCGCGGCAGCGGCGAACTCGCCCTGTTCCCGCTGTACAAGCGCCTGCGTGAGTTACAGGGTGCCGAGCGGGTGTTCGAGGGCGAACTGTTCTTTCCCGACCTGCGAACACGCGCCCGCGCCAACGATGCGGCCGGCAGCGGCCTTGCCCCGGAGGAACTGTCCGCGCACGTCAAGCGCCTGCGTGCGCAGTTCCAACGCGGTCTGCTGGCCTTCCTGCGCAACGCCGATGCCGAGCAGGGTCTCGGCCAGATGCGCGGTGCGCTGGCGCAGATCGAGACCGTCGCACCCTCAGAGGCTGCCCACACCTTCTGGTGGGCGTGCGTGGGTTTCGTCGACAGCCTGATCGCCCGTGGCGTCGAAGCGGATTTCCACGTCAAGCAACTGCTGGCGCGGATCGACCTGCAGATGCGACGCCTGATCGAAGGCTCACCACAGGTGGCCGAGCGCCTGCTGCGCGACGCCCTGTTCTTCGTCGCCAAGAGCAAACCGACCGAAGGCTGCGCTGCGGATGTGCGTGCGACCTTCGGCCTCGATCGTTATCTCCCGGGGCGCGGCCTGCTCGATCCGGAAACGATGGCGCGCATGCGTCCGGTGCTCGATGCGCTGCAGAACGGGCTGAAGGCGGCACGCGATCACTGGCACGCCTATGTCGACGGCGATGCGGCGCAACTCGATGCATTCCAGACGCAACTGGCGCGCATGCACCCGCAGGCACAAATGCTCGAACACAGCGGGCTGGTGTCCCTGCTGCAGGCGCTGGCGGCCGCGGCAACGGCCACCGCCGGACGCGATGGCGCGGCGCGTGAGCAGATGGACCTCGAGGTCGCCTCGACGCTGTTGTTCATGCAGAACGCCGTCGAGAAGGAGGACGTGCTGCACGACGACTTCGCGACGCGCACCGAGAACCAGCAGGCCCGCCTGCACGCTCTGGTCGAAGGACGCGAAATGCCGGCGAGCCTGATCGAAACCTCGACCCAACGCGAGGCCGAGCGCGACATGCTGGTGCACATGGCCCAGGAAGTCGGCCACAACCTGCGGCAGATGGAAGAGGCGCTTGACAGTTTCTTCCGCGACAGCGGCGACCGCGAAGGTCTTGCCGGCCTGCCTGCCTTGGCGCAGCAGGCACAGGGCGCGCTCACCATGCTTGAACTGCCTGCCGCCGCCAGCCTGCTGGAAGCGGCCACCGCCGCCGTCGTGCCCTTCATCGGCGAAGGCGAGCCCGATGACGCCACGCGCCAGCGCCTGGCCGACGCCTTCTCCAGCCTTGGGCTCTACATCGAGTCATACTGTGCCGGGCGCGGCGACGCGGGCAACATGCTGCACCCGGTTCTGGTCGAATTCGGCCTCGCCGACGCGAATGAGGCAGGACATCCGCTGGGCGAAACGGTCGAAGCCGGCCTCCCTGCACGCAAGTCGGAAGTGCGCGACGCCTATCTAGGATGGAATGACGCGCCGGGCGAGGCCGCAAAAAAAAAATTTCTTGACGCCCTCGGCGAGCTGAACCGCGACGCCGAACTGATCGACGATGTTCAACTCAGACAGCAGACGCGCGCCCTGCTTGAAACCTGCCGCGACCTTGGAGCACCGGGCGCCGAACAGGACATCCTCGTTGCTGCGCTGACTGGCGTCACCATGCCGGTGCGTCCCCCGGCAGCGGCATCCACGGACACAAGTTTCGTTGCACAGGACGTCGGCGTCGTCGAGGACGTCGCGGAGCCGCTGCCTGCCGAGATCGAGATCGAGGAAATCGTGTTCACGGCGATCGATACGCCCGTCGAGGCCGCCGCAGGCGCGACTGTGTCTGAAGAAGCCCCGGCCGCTCCGGACCTTCTGCGAGTCACCGTGCCGGAAGACGCCGATCCGGAATTGCTGGAAGTCTTCCTTGAGGAGGCCGACGAGGTGCTCGCCACCCAGGGTGAAGCCGTCGAGGCCAGCCGCGACGCCCCGGACGACCAGAACATCCTCACCACCATCCGTCGCGGATTTCATACCCTCAAGGGCAGTGGCCGCATGGTCGGGCTGAACGAACTGGGCGATGTGGCATGGTCGCTGGAGCAGATGATGAACGCGCGTCTGGCGGAGACGCTGCCGGCGTCTGCCGATCTGCTCGAACTGATCGGCAGGGCGCGTGCACTGTTCCGCGACTGGGTCGATGCGCGGCGCAGCGCCACGCCGGCCACGCTGCCGGTGCCGGCCCTGCTGGCCGCCGTAGTGTGCGTGGCCGAGGGCCGTTCGCTGGCAAGCTGTGTCCAGCCCGTGGTGCAGGCACCTGCCGAGCCGCCAGCCGCCGTATCGCCCCCTGACGACACCGCAGCGCCTGCGCCCTTCGTCGAATACGTGGCGGTCATCGAGGTGGCGCAGCCGCAGCGGCACACCGAAATCGGGCTCGATGTCTCCACGCCGGAAGCGTTGTCCGAAACGATGCCTGCCGAAGCGGCTCGGGTGGAGACGCCCGCTGCGACGCACGTCGCGGTCACCGAGCCAGCTGCGGCGGTGGGCGGGGAGTCCGTTGCCGCCAGCCCCCGATACGGCGCGATCATCGAGGTCGCCATGCCGCCCGCGCTGCCCGTGGACGAAGCACCCGCACCCACCGACGAAATCTGGATCGGCACCGTCTGCCTGTCGGCGGGACTGTATGACATTTTCATGGCCGAGGCGCAACAGCGGCTTGCGGTGCTGCACGAGGAAGCGCAACGTCATGCCGCCGTTGCCCACAGCGCGATTGCCGAACACGCGCGCCGTGCCGTGCACACCCTGGCCGGGATCGCCGGCACCGCCGGCATCGTGCCGCTGGCCGACCTGTCGCTTGCGCTCGAACGTTACTGGAACCGTTTTGCCCATGTCCCGTTGCCCGCCGCTCACCTGCCGCTGGTGCAGGACACGGTCGCACGCGTGCAGGAGATGGTCGATGCCATCGGCCATTCCAGATTACCCGAATCGGCCACCGATCTCATCGTCGCACTCGGCGAGCTGGAAGACGAGCAGGCAAGCGAACCCGCAACGCTGCTTTCGGAAACTGTGCCGGCCGTCCCGGCCGAAGCGAAGGCGGAGGCAGCGGAAGCGGTCGCCCTTGCGGGGATGTCCGGTGTCCCGGCAAGGGCCGAACCCGTCATGCCCGACGTCAGCGCCTTCGTTCCAGAGGTGCGCCCTGCCGCACCGGTGCCCGTGTTCGAACGCCGCGAGATCGCCGACGAAATCGACGAACAGCTCCTGCCGATCTTTCTCGAGGAAGCCGAGACGCTCGTTCCCGATGGCAGCGCCCAGCTGCGTGAATGGAAGGCGGCACCGGAGGACACGGCGGCGCGCAACGCCCTGCAGCGCACCCTCCACACCGTCAAGGGCAGCGCGCGCATGGTCGGCGCGATGCGTCTGGGCGAACTCACGCACGTGATGGAAACGCGCGTCATCGCCGTCGCAGAGGGCCAGCTCACACCGGACGCGTACATGTTCGACACCCTGGAGACGCAGTACGACCGCCTCATCGACGCGGTGGATCGCCTGCGCCAGGGCGATCTGACGCCAGTCATCGATGCGCCGGACGCACCGATTGCCGCACCTGTCGAGCCGGTCCTGCCCGAGGGGGCGCCGTCGCAGACGGCTGCCGTGGCTGCGGCGCTTCCCGCAGCCGACGCGCCACACACACCGGCGCCGCCGGTCAGCCGCGACAGCAATGCCCTGACCCTGCGTGTGCGGGCCGACTGGGTCGACCGCATGGTCAACCAGGCCGGCGAGGTGGCGATCGCACGTTCGCGCATCGAAAGCGAGGTGTTCGCCTTCAAGCGCCATGTGCACGAACTCTCTGAAGCACTGGTACGTCTGCGCGGACACATCCGCGAGGTCGAAATCCAGGCCGAATCGCAGATGCAGGCCACCTTCCAGGCGCAGGGTGCGGCCGAGCAGTTCGACCCACTGGAATTCGACCGCTTCACCCGCTTCCAGGAAGTCACCCGCTTCCTTGCCGAAAGCGTGAACGACATTTCCACCGTACAGCACATTCTGCTCGCCCGTCTGGGCGAGGCCGACGCCGCACTGATCCAGCAGACACGCCTCAACCGCGAACTGCAGCAGGATCTGCTGCGCGTGCGCATGGTGCCGCTGTACTCGGTGGCCGAACGTCTTTATCGCACCGTGCGCCAGACTGCGCGTGACGTCGGCAAGCGCGCCCAGCTCGACATCCAGGGCGGCGAACTCGAAATCGACCGCTCGGTGCTGGAGAAGGTCACCGCACCGATCGAGCATCTGCTGCGCAACGCGCTGGCGCACGGCGTCGAGATGCCCGAGGTGCGTCGCGTGGCCGGCAAGGCGGAGTTCGGCGAAATCGTCCTGTCCGCGCGTCAGAGCGGCAACGAGATGCTCATTATCGTCAAGGACGACGGCGCCGGCCTCGACTACGCGCGCATTCGCGAGAAGGCGGAGGCCAGCGGCCTCTTGCCACCAGGGGCCGAGGTGACCGAGAGCCTGCTCGCGCAGATGATCTTTGCCGCCGGCTTCTCAACGGCCGAGAGCGTCACCCAGGTCGCCGGCCGTGGGGTCGGCATGGACGTGGTGAAAAGCGAGATTTCCGCATTGGGCGGACGCATCGACATCGGCTCCGCAGCGGGTCAGGGCACCACGTTCAGCATCTACCTGCCACTCACGCTTGCCATGACGCAGGCGGTGATGGTGCAGGCAGCGAAGCACGACTACGCCTTGCCCGCCCCGCTCGTGCAGCAGGTGCTGGAACTGAAACCCGGCGAGCTGGAACAGGCGATGACGGCGGGTGAGGTGAGCTGGCGCGGCCTGCGTTACCCCTTCGCCTACCTGCCTCACCTGCTTGGCGACACCGAGGCGGTACACGAGGTGCAACGCTACAATTCCGTGGTGCTGCTCGCCAGCGGCGCCAGCCACGCCGCCGTGCTCGTTGACGGTATCGAGGGCACGCGCGAAATCGTGGTCAAGAACATTGGCCCGCAGATGGCGCGCATTACCGGCGTAGCGGGCGCCACCGTGCGCGGCGACGGGCGCGTCATTCTCATCCTCAACCCGGTACCGCTGGCGCTGCGCTGGGCCAACCAGCCGCGTGTCGCGCTGGAACAGGCAGCACCGGCGGAATCGGTCGAAGTCAGCAACGCGCTGCAGCCGCCGCTGGTGCTGGTGGTCGACGATTCGCTCACGGTGCGCAAGATCACCACGCGCCTGCTCACCCGCGAGGGCTTCCGCGTCGACAGCGCAAAGGATGGCGTCGATGCGCTGGAGAAGATGCGCGATCTTGTGCCCGACATCGTCCTGCTCGACGTCGAGATGCCGCGCATGGACGGTTTCGAGCTGGCGCGCGTGATGCGCAGCGACGCGCGCATGAAACCGGTGCCGATCATCATGATCACCTCGCGCACGGCCGACAAGCACCGCAACCACGCGCTCGAGATCGGCGTCAACGTCTACCTTGGCAAGCCCTATCAGGAACAGCAGTTGCTCGACCACATCGCCGAACAGCTCGGCCAGGGCGAGATGGTCCCCGTGTAGGTGCTTCGCCACACGAAAAAACGGGCGTTGCGGCCCGTTTTTTCGTGCGCCGGACAATCGCGCCGCAGCGGTGCCTACAGTCGCAGTCCACCGAGGTCGCCGGTCGCCAATACCTTCAGCTGTGCGTCGGCGAGCGCAGGGTCCTGCCGCCAGATGGCCAGCACGCGCTGGCCCGCCTCCAGCCAGTGCGCAGCCCCCTGCCGGCTCAAGGCTGCCAGACGGTCGCGCCGGCCGGTATCGATCCACACCTTGTAGGCGTCCACCAGCGCCGGGAACAGCGCGCGCCGCAGTCCGGTGAGGTTGGCAAGGTAGAAATGCAGCGAGCCCGCGGCGTCGCGCTCGAGCAGCGTCGGCAGCGTCACCAGGCAGTCGGCGAGCAGGTCGCGCACTGCGCGCACCAGAAGCTCGGCGTGGCGGGAGCTGCGCTGCCCCAGCATCGTCCGCCAGTCATCGCCAAGCAGCGCTCCGGCGCGCGCTTCGCCGAGTTCGTGCAGGATCATCGCCTCGCTCTCCGCCTCCGCCATGCGGTCGAGCCCGCGCTCGATATCGTGCTCGAAGCCGTAATGCGTAAAGGCGCGACCCAGCGCGCTGTCGCGCTCCTTCCACTGCCATTCCTCGTACTTGTTCCACAGCAGACGCCGCACCGCATCCAGGCGCAGAAAAATCGCCTCGTTGCGTAGCGTCGCCGGCGGCGCGATGAGGTCACGCGCGTACTCGCAGCCCGCCACCAGCACCTCGACGCCCTCGCGCACCTCGGCGCGCTTCAGCTCGGCCAGCACGAAATGCGGCTTGCGGAATTGCCCAAGCCCGCTGCTGTAAACGAGGCCGTGCGGCAGCAGTTCGCGGTTGATCGCATCCGTCTCGAACGGGTCGATGCTGCCCGCTCCGAGCGGCAGTGGCAGGAAGTCCTTCTCCTCCACCGTATCCCACAGGCTTTCACGCGCATTCAGCCAGTCGCCGAGCTCGTCGCGCGGCAGGTGCGCGCCGTAGGGAATCTCCATTTCCCAGCGGTAATACTCCCGCATCTCCAGCAGAAACGTGCACATGGTCATATCGCGCGCATGGCGCGCGTCGGCGATGGTGCAGTTTTTCTGCACCGTGTCGATGAGGGCAGAGAAGTTCTCGGTCATGGACTGCTCCACGGTGATGGCGCTTCCAGTCTACAAATAAAAACAGCCCGTTCAACCGGGCTGTTTTCAGGGACATTGGACAGGCCACAGGGTTCCCCTCTCCCGGCGCTGTCCTGCACGCCGGGACAGGGCGCACGGTGCGCGCCCCGACCGATCAGTGGCGACGGATGCGACCGTAGTAGCCGAGGTCCGCGCGCGAACGGCGGGACAGTTCGAAGCGCGCGTCGCCGGCGAACTGGCCTGCCAGTTGCGCATAGGCTTCAGTCGCCCACGGCTTGTCGTTGAGCGCGTCGACGATGCCTTCGGCCCAGCGCAGCTTGTCGGCGGGAGTGTTGAGGTGATTGCCGCACTCGGCATACCATTTCTTCAGCGTCGCGGCCGGCAGGGCGAAACCCTTCAGGCGGTCGATGAACTGGATGCAGGCGTCGCCCGTGCTGCACGCAGCGGCGGCAGCGGCAAACAGTTCGTCGGCCTTGGCCGTGTTGCCCATGCCGGCATACAGGTGGCCGATGTGGATCAGCGCGTAGTGGTCCTTGGCGCGTGCCCGCGCGGTTTCCAACAGGCGTCCGGCTTCGGCTGCGTCCTGGGTGGCGGCGAAGCTCGCTTCCGCCAGCTTGGCAAAGTCGTACGCACTGGCGCTGGCGTCACCGGCAAGTGCCGACTCGCGCGCGCCGAGGTAGGCGCGCGCCTTCGACACGCCGAGTTCGCGATGCTTCATCTGCGCTGCGGTGACGACCAGATTCCTGAAGGCGATGAAATCGGTGGCGTTCTCCGCGGCGCGGTCAAGCAGACGGCCGAGCCACGCGGTATCGTCAAGATTGCGGTCGACCGCGACGAGAATGGGCTTGTAGCGCGAGAACTGATAGCCGGTGCCGTCAAGCAGGCTTTCCGCCGACTCGATCAGCTTGGCGGCGTAGAAGGGATCTTCCAGTTCCGTCTGCACGCGGTCGGCGAGTGCGAGGAGCTGCTTGACGCTGGTCGCATCCTTTTCCAGCTGCTGGAATTCGAGGTAGCGCGCGTGGTTGGCCTGGCGCTTCTCCAGCTTGCCCTTCACGCGAGTCAGGCGCTCGGCGTCGTCGGCCAGATGCGCTTCCACCGTGGCGACCAGTTTCTGCATTTCGTCGAGACCGGCGACCGCGTCTTCGGCCTTGTCCAGCAGGGCTGCCGCGCCCGGCTTGTCGCCGGCGCCCGCAAGACCTTCGGCCAGCTCGATGTATTCGCCGGTGGCACCGGCCAGATCGCCCGCCTTCTTCAGCGCGGTCTGCAGGAACGCCGCGTCGCCTGCCTGCTTCGCCGATTCGACCAAAGTCCTGGCGGCGGCGAAATCGGTCGCCCCAGCGAGCGCACGCTCGTACAACGCCTTGGCGCGCGCCGGATCACCCAGCGTCCGGGTCACCTCACCCGCCAGCGCGAGGAGGTCGGGCACGCTGGAGAGTTTCTCGCCGGCCTTGCTGAAGATTGCCGCCGCATAATCCTTGTCGAGCACGTGCTCGGCCGCGGCGGCGGCTAGCTTGCCGTATTCCACCGCGCGTGCGATCTTTGCCTCGGCTTTTTCCAACACTTTCTTCGCGAACGCGCCGTCGGCAATCACGCTCATCACGTTCTTCGCCAGATCGATCAGCGGATCGAGGTTGGCGGTTTCCTTCAGCGCCTTCTCGTAGGCGCCCACCGCCGCCGCCTTGTCGCCCAGCACCTTGAACTTGGCTTCAGCCAGCGCGATCTGCTCCTCGCCGCTCATGCAGTAGTCCTCGGCGGTCTGCAGCAATTCCTCGGCACGGCTCTGCTCACCCAGCGCCTTGTAGACGATGGCGCAGGCGGCGAGATCCCGGGTGAACTGGCAGTCGTCGGCGACGCGGTCCATCAGCTCCTTCGCATAGGCAGCGTCGGCAGGTTCCTCCAGCGCCCGCAACGCGAGCGCGGCGTAGTCGGCACCGCTGGAACATTGGGCTTCTTCGGGGGCGAGGGTGTCACGGGTGGCCATGGGGCATCTCCAGATGAAAGTAACTTAACCGGGTAATTCTCCACTTCCGTGGCAGGGTCGCCAAATAAGTAATGTCGATGACGGCATTAGAGAGGGCCGATGCGGCCAGCCGCGCGGGGTGAAACGGTGCCGCGATACAGACGGTTGTGCCGGGCGACGCACAGTGCATTGTTCCGCCGCACGCGCCTCATTTCACGAGCGTAACGGGGACGGGAGTGAGCTGTATCACCTTCATGGCCGTGGATCCCAATACCAGACCCGCAATCGCACCCATGCCGCGCGTACCCATCACGATCGCCTCGCACCGTTTCTCGCGGGCGAATTTCAGGATGCCGTCGGCCGGCGCGCCGGAACGGGCGTAGACCTTGTGCGACACACCCGCGCGTTCCAGCAGCCTCGTCGCGGGGCGCGTGGCCTTTTCTCCCTCTTCCAGCTGGTGGAGCATTTCGGCACGGCGTCTGGATTTTGCCGCGGAGGGGGGCAGAGGCGTCGGCTGGACATGGAGCAGCAGAACACTGATTTCCAGCCCTTCGGCAGCGAGTCTGATCGCATGCCGTACCGCGCGCTCCGCAGGTTTCGAACCGTCGACCGGAACCAGTAATTTGAACATCGGATTCACCTCCTTTCTCGAAGCACCCTACATTCCCCACCGACCGGCATACTGGGACCGGCGCGCGGCGACCAGACCGGCAATTCGGGTTAGTATAGCCCTTCAAGACAGAGCGCCGGCCGCGAGCGCCGCTGCATCGCGCGGAGTGCGGGAGATGCCTCTGTGTTCCATCGACCGATCCTGAAAGGTAGATCATGAACGGACTCGATCAGCAGAAAATCGACCACCTGAGCGGTCTCATGGATGCGCGCTGGGCACGGGAATTCAGCGAGATCCGCGCCCTGGTCGCGGACCTGGGCGAGGAACGGCAGCGGGTTGCGCTGGGCGAGCGTGCCGCCGACAGTTCCGACGAGGCCCTGCTCGACACGCTGTCGGCGACGGACGAGGCGCTGATCCGGCAGAACCTGCAGGACGTCCGCGACATCGCCGCGGCGCGCCAGAGAATCGCGGCAGGAACCTATGGCGAATGCATCGATTGCGGCGATGAGATCGCCTACGAACGTCTGCTTGCCTATCCGACGGCGAAGCGCTGCATCGGCTGCCAGCGCGAACACGAACGCGTCAAGACGGCGCGCGAGGGACGCAGCATCGGGTGAGTCCGGTTAAAACGCCGGCAAGTCGTTGTCCGGGGTGCGCCCACCGCGATCCGTCGCCCCGGAATGCTAAGCGCCGGCTCGCCATGAAGGGCATCCCTCTCGGCGCTCTCCTGCACGCGTGGCGATGATACACGACCCAGTTGCGCACATTTCACGTTGCCGGCGTTCGCTCGCAAGGACCGCCGCAGTGCGTGGCGCGGCATCAATGGCCGTCGGTCGACGGCACCAGCACCCGCAGATCCTGTTCGAGGGTGTCGAGCACCTGGTCGAGGCGGCAAAACTGGCGCAGTTCGTCCGCATCGGTGATGCGCACGTCCTCGCCGCGGACGTCGACGCCATGCTGGCGCAGTTCGGCGATGGCGCGGGAAAAACTTTCCGGTGTCATGCCGAGCCGGTCGGCGAGCAGCTTCTTGTCGTGGGGCAGGTGGGCGCCCTGGTCGTGTCCCTCGCTTTCCACCAGGCGCAGGAGGTAGACGGCGAGCCGCTGTGCCGCAGTACGCAGGCGCAGATTCTTGATTTCGCTGACAAGATGGCGGTACTGCTGGGCCAAGGATCCGAGTACGGTGAACGTGAGATCAGGATTGGTTTTCAATTCGCCAAGCAACAATTGTAGCGGGATCAGGAGAATCCGCGACGGCTCTACGGTGCGCGCTGACCGGAGGTAGGGCTGTACGACGAGGGCGGCAGCCAAGAGAAAGGTATCGACGGGGCGCAGCAGTTCGACTACCGCCTCACGCTGCCCGGTCGTGGCGGCACTGAGCTGGACGGTGCCTTCGATCAGTACGTAGAGGTATTCGGGAGAGTCTCCGGCCTGAAAGAGAACCTCGTCACGGTCGAACTGGCGCAGTATGGAACGGGCTGCAAGCTTGCGCAGGGTGTCACCGGCCAGAGCGGCAAACAGGGGGGTGCGCACCAGCGCCGCGATAATGGCGCCAAGGGGGTCATTTTCCTCATTCATGTGCGCATTGTTGCGATGGATATGAACGGCGCTTCGGAGGGTGTGAGGGTACCGACGGCCAGGCGTTCCAGTTGGGCCGTGCAATCGAATTCGTGGGTGGGGCCGGAGATGATGAATCCGTGGCGCGGCGGAGTCGCAAGCCAGCGACTGCCGAACGGGTGGCCGTTTCCAGGTCTCATGCCGCGTGGAATATTGAATGGAAGGCGGCGTCAGAGGACATAACGGGCGAGGTCTTCGCGCTGGGCGAGCGCGGCCAGCCGCGCGGTGACGGCGTCGGCGTCGACGATGTGTTCGCCGGTGAAGCCGCCGGCGTCGAAGGAAATATCCTCGAGCAGCTTTTCCATGACAGTGTGCAGACGCCGCGCGCCGATGTTCTCGGTGCGCTCGTTGACCTCGAAGGCGATCTCGGCGATGCGGCGGATGCCGTCGGGGGTGAATTTCAGCGTGACACCCTCGGTCGCCAGCAGCGCTTCGTACTGGCGCGTGAGACAGGCGTCGGTGGCGGTGAGGATGCGCTCGAAGTCTTCCACCGAAAGCGCCTGCAATTCGACGCGGATCGGCAGCCGCCCCTGCAGTTCGGGAATGAGATCGGACGGCTTGGACAGGTGGAACGCGCCGCTGGCGATGAACAGGATGTGGTCGGTCTTGACCATGCCGTACTTCGTCGACACGGTGGTGCCCTCGATCAGCGGCAGCAGGTCGCGCTGCACGCCCTGGCGTGATACGTCGCTGCCGTGTGCGTCGGAACGGCTGGCGATCTTGTCGATTTCGTCGAGGAACACGATGCCGTTCTGCTCGACCGCCTGGAGCGCCTGCTGCTTGGTGTCCTCGTCGCTGATGAGGCGACCGGCCTCCTCCTCGGTGAGAAGCTTCATCGCCTCGCGCACCTTCAGCTTGCGGCGTTGGCGGCGGCCACCGCCGAGATTCTGGAACATGCCCTGCAGTTGCTGCGACAGGTCTTCCATGCCGGGCGGAGCGAAGATTTCCATGTTCGGCGCAACCGCGGCGAGCTCGATCTCGATGTCCTTGTCGTCGAGCTGGCCCTCGCGCAGCATCTTGCGAAAGCGCTGGCGCGCGGCGCCGTCCTCGCGTACCGGCTCCTCGCCGAACCCGGTGTTGCGCGGCGGCGGCAGCAGGGCATCGAGGATGCGTTCCTCGGCCGCTTCCTCGGCGCGGAATTGCACCTTGGCGGTGGCTTCCTCGCGCACCTGTTTCATTGCGGTTTCCATCAGGTCGCGGATGATGGTGTCGACGTCGCGGCCGACATAACCCACTTCGGTGAATTTGGTCGCCTCGATCTTGATGAAGGGGGCGTGGGCGAGGCGCGCCAGGCGGCGTGCAATTTCGGTCTTGCCCACGCCGGTGGGACCGATCATGAGAATGTTCTTCGGCGTGATTTCCTGGCGCAGGGGCTCGCTGACCTGCTGGCGCCGCCAGCGATTGCGCAGTGCCACCGCGACCGCGCGCTTGGCAGCGGCCTGGCCGACGATGTGCTTGTCGAGTTCGTGGACGATTTCCTTGGGGGTCATTGGGGCGTGGGGCGTGAGGCGTGGGGCGTGAGGGGTGAGGGGTGAAGGGTGAGGCGTCGTCGGCGGTGTCTCCGCCTTACGCCTTACTCCTCACGTCTCACAGCGTTTCGATCACATGATTCTGGTTCGAATAGATGCAGATATCCCCTGCAATGGTGAGGCTTTTCTTCACGATTTCAAGCGGGGGCAGCTCGGTGTTGTGCAGGAGCGCCAGCGCGGCGGCCTGGGCGTAGGCGCCGCCGGAACCGATGGCGGCGATGCCGTGTTCGGGTTCCAGCACGTCGCCGTTGCCGGTGATGATGAGCGAGTGCTCGCTGTCGGCAACTGCCAGCATGGCTTCGAGGCGACGCAGCATGCGGTCGGTGCGCCAGTCCTTGGCGAGTTCGACCGCGCTCCTCAGCAGGTGGCCGGAATGTTTGTCGAGCTTGGCCTCGAAGCGTTCGAACAGGGTGAAGGCGTCGGCGGTGCCGCCGGCGAAACCGGCGAGCACCTTGTCCTGATGCAGCCTGCGCACCTTGCGCGCGCTGGCCTTGATGATGACGTTGCCGAGCGTGACCTGGCCGTCGCCGCCGAGGGCGACCTGGGATCCCCGGCGCACGGAGAGGATGGTGGTGCCGCGATATTGTTCCATGGTGGCCATTATACGTGGTGGGCGGGAGGCGACCGCAGCCAGCGCCACAGCCGCCGCGCGAGCCAGACGGCCGCCAGCAGGAATACGCCGAGCGCGGCAAGGAAGGCCAGCGGATGAACGATCGCCAGCCACAGGCCGCCGCCGAGCAGGACTTCCTCGCCGAACGAGGCGGCGACGTTGCTCACCGGTTCGGGAGAGGTGTTGATGAAGGCGCGCGAACCGGCCTTGGCGATATGGCTGCTGGCGGCGATGCCGCCACCGAACAGGGCCGCGAGGGTCTGCGCCGCGCCGCCGCTGTCGCCGAAGAAGGCAGCGGCGAGCGCCGCGCCCGCGGGGATGCGGAGGAAAGTCTGCACCGTGTCGGAGGCGCTGTCGACGAGCGGGATCTTGTCGCCGACGAATTCGGCCAGCGTCAGGATACCCGCGATGCCCAGCGCCAAGGGGTGCGACAGCCACTGCAGTGTGTCGGGCAGTTCGAACCCCGTGTAACGCCCGAGCAGGCCGAGCACCAGCGTCACGGCGTACAGGCGCAGGCCGGCGCCCCATGCCACCGCGGCGGCGAGCGCGGCCTCGGCGATGAGGGCATCGGACATGGTCTACCTGGGCTGGTGCGGGATGAGCTGGGCCAGCTGGTCGATGCCCATGACGCGGAACAGTTCGTGGATGAGGGCGTTGTGACCGCGCAGGGTGATGCTCTTGCCGCTGCCGAGGCATTGCATGAGCACGCTGATGAACTGGCTGACGCTGCCGTAGTCGACGCGGGTGACCTCGGACAGGTCGACGATCACTTCACTGTGGGTGGCGGCATAGCCGCCGACCTGTTGCAGCGCGCTGTCGTTGGCCGGGGTGATCTCGCCGGACAGCCTGAGCGCGTCGTCGGCGGGTGCTGCGGGCGCCGTCTGCACCACTTCGGCGGCCTGAACCGCGGTCCACGACGGCGGCGACACCTCGAAGCGCACCGCGTAATCCACGGCGAGATCCTCGAAGGCCTCCTGCTGGCCGAGGGTCTGGTAGATCTCGAGCAGCAGCAGCCAGTGGCCCGCGCGACTGTGGGTGGCGCGCGTGAGATCCTGCAGCAGGGCGATCAGCCGGTCCACTCCGCTCACCTGGAACTTGCGCTTGGCCTTGCGCGCGGCGGCGAGAATCTCGGCGCACGTTTCCGCGCCGGCTTCGTCGATCATTTCGATATGCGAAAAATTGACGCGCACGACCGCGGCTTTCGGTACGGCGGCGATGCCGTCGCGCAAGGCGGCAGCTGCGCTCTTGTCCAGCAGCCCCGGTAGCTCGAGGCTTTCGGTCCGGGTCTGCGGTCTCGCCGCTGGCGCGGGCGCGAGGCTCTGCCACACCGGTGGCGAAGTCTCGAAACGCATCGCGTAATCCAGGGCGAGCTGCTCGAATTCCTTCTCCTGGTTGCGCACGCGGAAGAGGTCGAACAGCATGTGCCAGGCGCGGCGGTCGCCCTGGGCGAGTACGCTGCGCAGCAACTGCTCGGTAGCGGCAGTCTGGCCGCTGGCGTAGAGAATGGCCGCCTCGTCGACCGGCGACTCGGGCGCGCCGCTGGTCTCCTCGACGACGATACCGGTGCCCCCCATTTCCATGGTCAGCAGCGTTTCGGTTGGCGGCGTCCCGGCCGGCGCAGGCGTGGCCGCGGGCCGTCCCGCCGCGGGCTTGGGCGGCGGTGCCTTGTCCTTCTTTTTGCCGAAAAACGGAAGCGCCACGGGATTGAGACCTGATCGGGTACGGATGCAGATACTAGCGCCGACGCCGGTTTCCGGCAACCGTGCGGGTGGCGACGCAGCGCCGGGTCAGTCCAGTGCGAACGCTGACGCCCGAGCCGGCAGCAGGACCCGCGCAGGCCGCCAGGAAAAGCGGCGACGCAAGGACATGACGCTATTGTGGCGTGTCGTCGCGCCCGACCGGCGGCACCGGGTCGTAGCCGTGCGCACAGCCGGGGCGGCAGCGACCGATGCGCCGGGCGGCCAGCCAGCTGCCCTTCAGGGCGCCATGTTTTTCGATCGCCTCCTTGCCGTATTCCGAGCAGGTGGGCAGATAGCGGCACTGCCGGCCCAGCCACGGCGAAAGCGCGAGCTGGTAGCCGCGGATGAGGCCGATCAGCAGGCGTTGCCCGAGGTTCATGGTGCGCGGGTTTCGGTCGCCGCGCCGGCAAAATCGGCGAGCAGCTTTTCGACGAACGAAGGATCGAGGTCACGCACGATGAACACAAATCGGCTGCGCCGTTCTTCGTTGGGCCAGGCGTCGAGGCGCGCTTCCGGGTACAGCACGTGCTGCACGCCATGCAGCACCACCGGCAGCGGTTCGTCCTTGACGTGGACGATGGCCTTGAAGCGCAGCAGATTTTCCGCACGGAACGACAGCAGCATGTCAAGCGCGGCGGTCAGGCCGAAGCGGTCGAGGGGCGTGTCGAGCTCGACGGAAAAGGCGCGGATGCGTGTGTCGTGGGTGCCGGCAACGGATTTGCCGCCGAGTCGCGGCGCGCTTGCCGGGCGATAGCGCTGCGGTTTCAGCCAGCGTGCGGCTTCGAGTTTCTGCGTGTCGGCGTTCCACAGGCCGAGGTTGCGGATCGCGGCCGGGTCGATGTCGCCGTGGGTGACGGCGACGATGTCGGCGGCGGGGTTGAGCTCGGCAAGTCGCGCGCGCAGCGACGCCACACTGTCCGCAGGCGCGAGGTCGGTCTTGGTCAGCAGCAGCCGGTCGGCCACCGCGACCTGCTTCACCGCCTCGAAATGCTCGTCGAGTTGCCCCATGCCGAACAGCGCGTCGACCATGGTGACCACGCCGTCGAGGCGGAAGCGTGCGCGCACCCAGGGGTCGTGCAGCAGATTGTCGAGTACGGGTGCCGGGTCGGCGATGCCGGTGGTCTCGATGATGGCGCGCTCGAACGCTGGAATATCGCCGTTGCGGCGTGCCATCCACAGGTTTTTCAGGGTCGGCGACAGACTGCCGGAAATCGTGCAGCACACGCAGCCGCCGGACAGCAGCGCCATCGGGCCGTCCATTTTCTGCAGCAACTGGTGGTCGAGCGCGACCGCGCCGAACTCGTTCATAAGGATCGCGGTGCGCGGCAGCCTGCGCACCACCTGGTTGAGCAGCGTCGTCTTGCCGCTGCCCAGAAAACCGGTAAGAAGCGTGACGGGCAGCGGAGCGTCGGGCGTGGTCATTGGGCTATGGGACATGGCGGCCGTACGCAGGTTTCGGTGCAGGCTCATGTCGGCAAGGCCGACGTGAAGCCGCGCAGCGGCGGCCGGAGCCAAAACCGGTAAGAAGGGTGACGGGTAGCGGAGCGTCCGTGTCCATGCCGCCGGAACTCAGGCGCGCAGCCCTTCCGGTTGTGCGACATTCATGCAGGCGGCGTCCGGCATCTCCGGCAGGGCGATCGCGGCGAGGGGCTTGGGCGATGTGGGCATGGGGTACTCCGGGCGTCGATGCAGGCGACAGTTTACGCCGGGCTGTCGCGGAGGTCGCGACTGCGCGATAATTTGTTCGGCATTTGGATCACGGAGGAAAGCATGCGGGTGTGGATGTGCGTGGTGTTGCTCGCATTGGTGGGGGGGTGCGCGGCCCTGCCGGGCGACGACGGAGTGGCCGGCTGGACCGCGCAGCTGTATCGTCCGCTCGTCATCCCTCCCGACGCCGCGACGGTGCGCCTGCAGTACGGCGAGGTGGTCCCCGCCAATTCGGTTCAGGAATACGCCCCTTTCTGCATCGTCGAGCTCGACACCGTGCGCCCGCATGCGCAGACGCTCCGGCCGGGCCGCTTCGAGGTGCTGCGGGTGACGCGAAGTGTCAATCCCGTCGCCGCCGCAGGCGCCGCGCAGGCTGTCGCGTTGTCCTTCGACGGCAGTCCTACCTTCCTCTACTACGTCACCGAGTTCCGTCTGCGCGACCCGGAGCAACCCGAGCTGCGAGGCATGCGCTGCGCGTGGAACCAGCTGGCGCCGGCCAATCGCAGCCTGATGCGCCATCTCACGCTCGACGAGATCCATGGCGCACTCGGACACTGGATGCGGCTCGCGCCCGGCAGGGCGGTGCCGTGAAGACCGGCCACGTCTGCGTCGTGTTCTCCCTGCACCGCTCGAAGCGCGTTGCGAGACGTCACACAGACAATGGAAGTGCAGGCCGGCGATCTCGCTGTGTGCGCACAACCGGGTGGTGTCGACGCTGCGGGCCGGTACGTCCCCCGCATTCTTTCATTTAACCCGCGTCAGGCGCGCGACGCCGCTGGCACGCATCGGCTGCCAGTTCGGGAAGGCTTCCGGCCGGTGTACGTGATAGCCCTGCAGGTAGTCCACGCCCATCTCCTTCAACAGGTCCGCCATGGCGGAATTTTCCACCTGCTCGGCAATCGAGCGCATGCCGAAATCCGATGCGAGCGTGGCGATCGAGCGCACGATCGCCTGGTCGCGATTGTCGTCGAGCATGCCGCGTACGAAAGCGCCGTCGATCTTGATGAAGTCGGCGGGCAGATGCTTGAGATAGAAGAACGACGACGCGTCGCGGCCGAAATCGTCGAGAGCGAAGCGGCAGCCACGCTGGCGCAGACCTTCGATGAGGCGCTGGGCATCCGCAAGGTTGATGACCGCGGCGGTTTCGGTGACTTCGAAGCCGAGGCGCTCACCGGCCACGCCGTAATGCTCGAGCAGGTGGCAGACGGTGCCGAGGAAGGTGTCGTCGGCGACGGTCTTGCCCGACAGGTTGATGAAATACACGGCCTCGTCGTCAGGATGTGCGGCAAGGTGGCCGATCACGGCTTCGAGCATCCAGCGGTCGAGCGTGGGTGCCTGGCCGTAGCGTTCCAGGGCCGGCAACAGTTTGGCCGGGCCTTCGATGGTGCCGTTGCGCTGCCAGCGGATCAGCACCTCGTAGTGCGGTTGGACGCCCGCATGCGTCGGCTGGATCAACTGGCGGTAGGGCAGGAACTGGTTGGCTTCGAGTGCTTGCGCGAAATCCGCGGCCCAGCCCATTTCCGCTTCCAGGCGCCGGAAACCGACCTCGTCGGCCTCGTACAGCAGCACGCGGCCGCTGCCTTCCGATTTCGCGCGGTAGCAGGCCATGTCCGCCTGCACCATCAGTTCGCCGGCCGTGCTCGACGTGTGGGTGATCGGTGCGATGCCGGCGCATGCGCCGAGTGTGAAGCGCCGCCCCTTGTGCTCGAAACGGAAATCGCGAATGCGTTGCACCAGTTGCCGACAGACGTGGACCGATACATCCGGCGGCGTATCGAACAGGATGAGCCCGAATTCGTCGCCGCCGAGGCGGCCGAGGTAGGCCTGGTCCGGAAGCGCCGCACGCATGGTCTGCGCGATGTCGGCGAGCAGCGTGTCGCCGATGGCGTGTCCGCAGGTGTCGTTGACGAGCTTGAAATGATCGAGGTCGATGTAGCAGAAGGCGTGCTGGCGATTCTCGTCGTTGGCGGTGCGAAGTGCGCGCGCCAGGCGTCCCTCCACCGCGCGGCGGTTGGGGAGTTCGGTGAGGGTATCGTGGAAGGCCATTTCGCGCAGGTCGTCGACCAGCTTCTTCTTCTCGGTCTCGTCGCGCAGGACGTAGACGGCGCCGCCGCCGCCATCGCCGCTGAGCGGTGCGCAACTGTAGCTGATGTCGAGTGTGTGGCCGCCATCCAGGACGAGGCGTGTCGAACCGGTGCAGCCGCACTGCGCGGGTGTGGAAGACAGCAGGCAGTCCTCGCCGCCGTGTTCGAGGCGAAGCAGATTCTTCAGCGGAATCGACAGCGCGTCTTCGTGCGCGATGCCGAGCAGACTCTCGGCTGCGGGGTTGAGATGCTCCACCTGGTTGCGCGCGTTGGTAACGATGACCGCATCGTTGATCGACTGCAACGTCACCTGCCAGCGTGCCTTGTCCTCGCGGATCGCGGCTTCGTCCGCCTTGCGCTGGGTGATGTCGAAGCGGATCGCGAGGTATTTCTGCACGCGGCCTTTCGCGTTGTGCAGCGGGACGATGGTGGTGGCGGCCCAGAACAAGCGGCCGTCGCGTGCGCGGCTGCACACCTCGCCTCGCCAGACGCGGCCGTCCTGGATGGTGTGCCACAACTGCGCGAAGAAGGCCTTGTCGTGACGGCCCGAGTTGACGATGCGATGATTGCGGCCGATCAGCTCGGCGCGCGTGTAGCCGCTGAGGATGCAGAAGGCATCGTTGGCGCCGATGATCGTGCCATCGGGTTCGCATTCGGTGACGCAGGCCGCGCTGTCGAGCGCTTTCTGCTGCTCGCCGAGGCTGCCGAGCAGCTCGGCCACCGCTGC
>JANJXF010000147.1 GCA_024709165.1 Thiobacillus sp.
TAGTCCTGGACCTGCGCTTCGTTGACGCGGATGTTGTCGCGCCAGGTGCCGATCACCGCCATGTCCGCGCGCTGGATCGAGTTGACGCAGTCGTTCGGGCAGCCGGAGAACTTGAACTTGAACTTGTAGGGCAGCGACGGACGGTGCATGTCGTCGATATTGTTGTTGATGACGGTACGCAGGGCGCGCGCCTCGTCGAAGCAGGACATCTCGCAGCGCGCTGCGCCGACGCAGGACATCGAGGTGCGCAGCGCCGGACCGGCACCGCCAAGGTCGAAGCCCATTTCGTTGAACTTGTCGAACGCCTTCTGCACGTTCTCGGTCTTCACGCCTTGCAGCATGATGTCGCCGGACTGGCCGTGCAGCGCGATCAGGCCCGAGCCGCCGGTTTCCAGCCAGGCGTCGCACATCTGGCGCAGCAGGTCGGACGAATAATGCATGCCGGCCGGGGGCATGATGCGCAGGGTGTGGAATTCAGCCGCTTCGGGGAACAGGGGCACACCCTTGTCGTCCTTCAGCTCGGTGAAGCGCGGGATGATGCCGCCGCCGTAGCCGATCACACCGACGGTGCCGCCCTTCCAGTAACCGAACTTGGTCTTGTAGGACGTCTCCAGCTGACCCAGGAGGTCAACCATCATGTCGTTTTCCTTGGCCAGGCGCTTCAGGCCGGTCACGAAGCTGGGCCACGGGCCTGTCTCGAGATCGTCCAGATTGGGGGTATCGTACATTTGTTTTGCCATCGGTATCTCTCCTAGAACAATCGATATGCCCGCTCAGCCCGGGGCTCAACGGTATTCCAGCATGCTATGCCCGGCACGACCTCGCCACCATCATTCTCATGGGTTAGTTCCCTCACCCATCAAGGGAGGTAACACCTACCCGAATGGCGTAGTCGAGGTGCCCCAACACGGGGGTGCCGCATTGGCCCGAACGATGCGAGAGTAGCGATCGCGCCAGAGCCAGATTCACCCACACAGGAATCTATCAGCGTATTAAAATATTGTTGATCATGCAAGCCCCCCATCGCGCAGGCTTGAAACCCGCCGGCACGGCCCAATAACCGATAACTGACGCGCACCGCCAACGCGAACCGGACTCGACGCTCATGCCAGACATCACGCCCATCGACGCAATGCGCCTGCCCTTCGGCGGCCAGGAAATCGAGTTCCAGCATCTGGAGCACGAGGCGGGCGGCGTGCCGTTCCTGCGCATCCGCATCCGCGAGAACAAGCGCTTCACCATTTTCGACGTCGACCCGGCCAGCGCCCACCAGTGGGCCCGCCTGATGCTGGACTGGGCACAGCGCAACGGCGGGGATGCCGCATGAGCTGGGATGCGTGGCCGGACAACCGACCGCAGGACTACACGCCGCGCATGGTCGACCTTCAGTTCGACCTTGCCGGCGCGACGATTCCCGCCGACAGCGCGCAGCCGCTGCTGGACGCGCTGCGTCCCCTGTTGCCCTGGCTCGGCGAGGAACCCGGCAGCGGCATCCATCACCTGAAAGGCGCCGAGTCGAACAGCGGCGATGCGTCGCTGCACATCAATCGGCGCACCAAGCTGTTCCTGCGCGTGCCGCGCGTACGCGTCGAGGCCACGCAGGCGCTGGTCGGGCGCACGCTCGATCTGGCCGGCCACGCGCTGACCGTCGGCAGCTTCAAGACGCGCGCGTTCAGCCCCTTTACCAGCCTCTATGCGCATTTCGTCGATACCGGCAGCAGCACCGAGGAACAATTCGTGCAGGACATCATGCGCGAACTGGTCGACCGTTTCCAGCTGCGCTGCGGATTCATCTGCGGCAGACGGCAGACGCTGCAAAGCGCCGGCGGCGCACTCACCGGACACAGCCTGATGCTACACGACCTGCCTGCGCACAAGTCGCTGCAACTCCAGGACGAGGGGATGGGGCGCAACCGCCTGCTCGGCTGCGGAATCTTCATCCCGCACAAATCCATCGCGCCGGTCGCACCGGCGAATCTTTGATTCAACCACCCGAAAGGAGCAATCATGACTTACGTAGTAAACGGCACCGAGTTCGAAACCGACGAGGACGGCTTCCTGGTCGACGCCAACTTCAATGACGACATCGTGCCGGTGATCGCCGAAGCCGAAGGCCTGAAGCTGAGCGACGACCACTGGACCGTGGTCCGCTTCATGCGTGAGCGCTATCAGGAAGACGGCCAGACCCCGAACTTCCGCAACATGGTCGCGCTGCTCGACGAACAGGACGACAGCATCGACTGGAAAAAGAAGTTGTACGAGCTGTTTCCGCAGCAGCCCAACCGCCAGGCAGCGAAGGTCGCCGGCCTGCCCAAGCCGTTCGGCAAGGGCGGCTACTGATCGGGGGCCGGAATTGGGGACTGCGCGAGCCTCGCTCCGCAATCCCCGAATCTCGCCTCGCATCCCTCACACCTGACCTCCCCCTCACACGATGTTTTCGACCACGCTCGTCAGCACCGACGATCTTGCCGCCCACCTGGACGATCCCAACTGGGTCGTGCTGGATTGCCGCTTCACGCTGACCGACACGGAAGCGGGGCGCGCGGCGTACCGCAAGGCACACATCCCGGGTGCGCGCTACGCGCATCTGGATGAGGACCTGTCCGCGCCGGTGGGGGAGAAGACCGGGCGTCATCCCCTGCCCGATCCGCACGCGCTGACCGAAAAACTGTGCGCCTGGGGCGTAGGGGTGAACAAACAGGTGGTGGTGTACGACGACAGCTACGGCGCGATGGCGGTGCGCCTGTGGTGGCTGATGCGCTGGCTCGGCCACCCGGCGGTGGCGCTGCTCGATGGCGGCTATCCGAAGTGGGCGCGCGAGAAGCGGCCGGTCGACGCCGTCGTGCCGGCGCCGCATCGCGGCGCTTGCGCCTGCCTGCCCGAGCCCACCCAGGTCGTCTCCGCGGATGACATTCTGGCTGCGTCGCGGACGGGCGAGCAGCTCATCATCGACGCGCGCCCGGAACGCCGCTTCACGGGCGAGTTCGAGCCGCTCGACCCGGTCGCCGGGCACGTTCCCGGTGCGATCAACTACCCGTTCGACGAGAACCTCGACGTCGACGGCACTTTCCTGCCGCCCGAAGCGCTGCGCGAGAACTACCAGGCGCTGCTGAAAGGCAGGCCCGCCTGGCAGGTGCTGCACATGTGCGGCTCGGGCGTCACCGCCTGTCACAATGTGCTGGCGATGGAGATTGCCGGCCTGCCCGGCTCGCGGCTGTACCCCGGTTCATGGAGCGAGTGGATCACCGATCCCGCCCGCCCCGTCGCCACAGGAGAATGAGCATGGCCAAACCCGTTCGCGTCAAGACTGTCTGGTTCAAGAAAGAGGGCGATCGCAGCCCGGAGGAAATCGCCACCGCGGTGGCCTCGACCATCTGGCGCGTCGCCGACAAGGCGGTCGACAACCTCGGCCGCGAGAACTACGACATCATCACGCCGGCGCGCGGCTTCAAGCTGATCGCCGAATTCGTCGCCTTTCTGGTGCACTATTGCGACCGCATGGCCTACGCCACGCAGACACCGGAGCGGCGCGCCACGGTGTTGCAGGCGATGAGCATGCGCCTTGCCGAAGTCATGCGCGACAACATCCTCGAAATCGTCGGCCCCGACGGCACGCGCGACTTCCGTACCGAGTTCGTCGAGTTCCTCAACCGCCGCTTCGCCGACTACGCCGAGTTCGAGTTTCCGGAAGACAGCAAGGCGAGCTTTCCGGCGCTGCGCTTCCTCGGCCTGCAGATTCGCGAGGAAATGGGCGACGACGACAAGACCTGGGTCATGGATCAGATCATGGACATCGAAATGCCCGAGATGATGGGCACGGTGCAGAAGAGCTTCCAGGGTCTGCTGTCGAATGCGCCGGTGAAGCGCGGATTCGGCTCCCCCGACATGCTGCCGCCGGAATAATCCTTGCCCGGTTCGCCCTTCGACCTCGCCGACGCAACCGCCTACCGCGCCTGGCGCGATGCCAGGCTCGCCGGTTACCCCCGCAGCATCGACGAACTGCTCGTCCCCGTGGCGGATCCGCGCCGACTTTCCGCCGGCGAGTTCAGCGCGCTGGGGTCGCGCTGTGCCCGCGCCAACATGGCGATCTATGACGCCTCGCACCTGCCCGCCGCCGACAAGTCGATTCCCCGGTTCATCGGGCAGCAGCTCGGGCTGGCACGCCTGGAAGGCAACTACCTCGCCGACGAGGACGGCCTGTCCAGCATCACCCCGGCCGACGACACGGACCGCCTGCGCGGCGAGTTCATCCCTTACACCCACAGGCCGATCAACTGGCACACCGACGGCTACTACAACGCGTCGGAGCGGCGCATCCTCGGCATGCTGCTGCACTGCGCGCAGGACGCCGAGACGGGCGGCGAGAACCGCCTGCTCGATCACGAGATCGCCTACATCCAGCTGCGCGACGCCAGTCCCGACCATGTCGCCGCGTTGCTGCAGCCCGACGCGATGACAATCCCGGCGCGCACGGACGACAGTGGCGTCGCCCGTCCCGCGCAAGGGGGGCCGGTGTTCGCGGTCGATGCGGCAGGCGGGTTTCTCACGATGCGCTACACGGCACGCACCCGTTCGATCGTATGGCGCGACGACGCGCGAACCCGTGCGGCGGTGCGTACGCTCGCAGACATCCTCGCCGAGTCGGAATATCGCCTGACGGTGCGTCTGCGCCCCGGCATGGGTCTGGTGTGCAACAACGTGCTGCATACCCGCGAGCCGTTCGCGGATTCACCCGGGCGGCGGCGCCTGCTGTACCGCGGGCGCTATTACGACCGCCTGCGCTTCGATACGCGTCCGGCCTGACAGCGGTTAGAATAGCCCGGTCTCAAGACTGGCCATCTGTCGCCATGCAGTTACTCGCCCTCGGGGTCAACCATCACACCGCACCGCTCGCGATCCGCGAGCAGGTCGCGTTCGGCCCGGAAAAACTCGAGCACGCGCTGCATGAACTGACGCAGAGCCGGCGCGCGACCGAGGCGGCGATCCTGTCGACCTGCAACCGTACCGAGCTGTACGTCAACTCGCCCGAACCGGAAACGGTGAGCGCCTGGTTGGCAGAGTTCCACCGCATCGAACCGCACGAGCTGGCGCCCTACCTGTATGCACTGCCGCGCGAGAAAGCAGCGCAGCACGCGTTCCGCGTCGCCGCCGGGCTCGATTCGATGGTGCTGGGCGAGACGCAGATCCTCGGCCAGCTGAAGCAGGCCGTGCAGACCGCGGAAAAAGCCGGAACGCTGGGCCTGCTGCTGCACAAGCTGTTCCAGCGCACCTTCTCGGTCGCCAAGGAAGTGCGCAGCAGTACCGCGATCGGCGCCAATTCGGTGTCCATGGCCGCCGCTGCGGTGCGGCTCGCCGAGCGCATCTTCCCCAGCATCCGCGAGCAGGCCTGCCTGTTCATCGGCGCGGGCGAGATGATCGAGCTGTGCGTCACCCATTTCGCCGCCCAGCATCCGCGCCGCATGACCGTGGCCAACCGCACCGTCGAACGTGCCAGGCCGCTGGCCGACCGTTTCGCCGCCGGCGCCATTCCCCTCACCGCCCTGCCCGACGAACTCGCCGAGTACGACATCATCGTCACCTCGACGGCGAGTCCGCTGCCCATCCTCGGCAAGGGGCTGCTCGAGCGCGCGGTCAAACAGCGCCGCCACCGCCCGATCTTCATCGTCGACCTCGCCGTGCCACGCGACGTCGAGGCCGAAGTCGCGGAAATGAACGACGTCTTCCTCTACACGGTCGACGATCTCGGCCAGGTGGTGCGCGAAGGCATGGACAACCGCGTCGCACAGGTGGCGCAGGCGGAGGCGATCATCGAGACCAGCGTCGAGAGCTTCGTGCACTGGATGGAGGGCCGCGAGCTGGTGCCGGTGATCCGTTCGCTGCGCGACGCCGCCGAGCGCCACCGCCGCCACGAGATCGGGAAGGCACAGAAAGCACTGGCGCGCGGCGAGGACCCGGCCAAGGTGCTCGATGCGCTGAGTCATACCTTGTCCAACAAGCTCTTGCACGCCCCGACCCACGCACTCGGTCACGCCAGCCGCGACGAGCGCGAGCAGATCGCCCGCCTCGTCAGCAAGCTCTACGGCCTGCACCAGGAATGAAAGCCTCGCTTGCCGACAAGCTCGCTCGCGCCGACGAGCGGCTGGTGGAACTCGACGCCCTGCTCGCGCAGCCGGAAATCGCCGGCGACATGGACAGCTACCGCAAGCTCTCCCGCGAACGCGCCGGCCTCGATCCGGTCGTCGCGCTGTACCGGCAGTACCGGCAGGTCGAGGCCGACCGCAAGACCGCGCGCGACCTGCTCGCCGACCCCGACATGCGCGAGCTCGCGGAAGCCGAGCTCGCCGACGGCGAGGCGAGAATCGCCCGGCTCGAGACCGACCTGCAGACTGCACTGCTGCCGCGCGACCCCAACGACGAACGCAACATCTTCCTGGAGATCCGTGCCGGCACTGGCGGCGACGAATCGGCGCTGTTCGCCGGCGATCTTCTGCGCATGTACATCCGCTACGCAGAGCGTCAGGGCTGGCGGGTCGAGATCGTCTCGGACACCCCCAGCGAGGTCGGCGGCCATAAGGAAGTCATCGTGCGCGTCGTCGGCCACGGCGCCTATTCACGCCTGAAATTCGAATCTGGCGGCCATCGCGTGCAGCGCGTGCCGGAGACCGAATCGCAGGGCCGCATCCACACTTCGGCGTGCACCGTGGCGGTGATGCCGGAAGCCGACGAGGTCGGCGAAGTCGACATCAACCCGGCCGAGCTCAGGATCGACACCTTCCGTGCCTCGGGTGCCGGCGGCCAGCACATCAACAAAACCGATTCCGCGGTGCGCATCACCCACCTGCCCACCGGCCTGGTGGTCGAGTGCCAGGACGACCGCTCGCAGCATCGCAACCGCGCGCAGGCGATGAGCGTACTGGCGGCGCGCCTGAAGGACCGCGAACTCCAGGCGCAACAGGCCGCCGAGGCGAACACGCGCAAGCGCCTCGTTGGCAGCGGCGACCGCTCCGACCGCATCCGCACCTACAACTTCCCGCAGGGCCGCATCACCGATCACCGCATCAACCTCACGTTGTACAAGATCGATGCGATGATGGACGGCGATCTCGACGAACTGCTCGACGCGCTGGCGGCCGAGCACCAGGCCGAACAGCTCGCGGCACTTGCCGGCGAGGGGTAGGCGGTGAAGCGGAACGCAGAAAGCGGAGCGGCGGCGCGCGTCGCGACCCTGCTCGATGACGCCACCGTCCGCATCGCCGCGACGCTCGGGCTGGAGAAACGCGAGGCGCGGCTGGAAGCGCGTGTGCTCGCCACGCACGCCTGGAATGTGGCGCCGGCGTGGCTGATCGCGCACGACACCGATACACCCGACCCGTCCGCGCGCACACGCTTCGAGACGCTGCTGGCGCGCCGGCTGGCGGGCGAGCCGGTGGCCTACCTCAGCGGGCGGCGCGAGTTCTACGGACGCACCTTCGAGGTCGGCCCGGCGGTGCTGATCCCGCGCCCGGAGACCGAACGGCTGGTTGAACTGACGCTGGAACGCCTGCCGCCCGGCGCGCCGCTGTCCGTTCTCGATCTTGGCACGGGCAGCGGCTGCATCGCCATTACCCTGGCGCTGGAGCGCCCGTTGGCGCGCGTCACCGCGGTGGACCGTTCCTCAGCCGCGCTGGCCGTGGCACGCCGCAATGCCGACATCCTGAACGCGACTGTCGAATTTCTGGACAGCGACTGGTTCGCCGCCCTCGCTGGCCGGCGCTTCGATCTCATCGTCGCCAACCCGCCCTATGTGGCGAGTGGCGATCCCCATCTGAACCAGGGTGATCTGCGCTTCGAGCCGGCGTCCGCACTCGCCGCGGGTAGCGACGGTCTGGCCGACCTGCGCACGCTCGCTGCTGCCGCACCCGCCCACCTCCTGCCGGGCGGGTGGCTGCTGCTGGAACACGGCTGGAACCAGGCGGGAGCCGTACGCAGCCTGTTGCACGCGGCCGGCTTCGCCGATCCTGCCACCTGGCGGGATCTGGCGGGCCAGCCCCGCATCAGCGGCGGCATGTTGTCGGAAAACTTTACACCCGATTCCGGCGGCTCACAGCCGATCTCTGGAAAGTCCGCTTAGAATAAGCCTTCGTGGCCACACAGCCATAGCTGGCGCAAAAATTGCTGGTAATCTGCACATACCCGAAAACCCGCCACATCGATCGAGAACCGCCATGGCCGACCTGACCCCAGACCAGCAGGACACGACGCCCGGAACCCCGTCCGCCGAGCCGAGCAACCCCTCGCGGCGCCGCCTGGCCGGCGCCGCGCTCGGTGCAGGTGCGGTGTTCACGTTATCCAGCCGGCCGGTATGGGCGAGCCAGTGCAGCATTTCCGGCATGATCTCGGGCAACCTGTCCAAACCCAAGGTGGCGTGCGAAGGCTGCACGCCCGGCTACTGGAAACAGGACCAGCACCTCGATTCGTGGGCGGCGACCGGCTTCAAGACCACCGACACGTTCAATTCCGTGTTCGGCGTCACGCAGTACGTCCGCAGGAATGGCAAACCCTACACGCTGCTGGAAGTCATGCGCGAACTCAACGGCAACGCCGACCCGATCGCCACCAACCTCGGCTTCCACGCGGTCGCCGCGCTGCTCAACGCCGCGCATCCGGGTGTGAATTTCGGCTACACGGCAGGTGAACTCATCACGTTGTTCCAGAAAAACTACCTTACCAAGCCGGCTGCGCTGAAGGATTCGCTGGCGATGCTCAACGAGCGTGGCTGCCCGCTGAACTGACGCATGATTGACACCGTCCCGCCGCGCGACTGGCTGCTGCGGACCTGGGACGACGAGGCGGTCGCATTCGACGCCGCTTCGGGCGATACCCACTATCTGCGGCCGCTGACGCGGGTCCTTTTTGAACTCTGCCAGGCCGGTCCGGGACTCGACGCTGGCTTGATCGGCGCGCACGCCGCGGCCGCGCTGGGTGTCGACCTTTCGCCGGACTTCCGCAACGCGGTCGATGAAGGGCTGGACAGCCTGCGCCGCATCGGCCTGCTGCAAACGTCATGAAACTGCTGCAACTGTCGCCAGCCGAGCTGCGTCGGCAGCTTGCCGGCCCCGGGGTGTGGCTGCGCACCGGGCCGTTCTCGGTGCGGGTGCAGGCCCGCATCCCGCACGTTGCCGAGGGCTTGGCGCAGCTGTACGGCCAGTTCGAAGTGCGCAGCCCGCATGAGGCCTTCGCCGACTTCCACGTCTCGCTCGACCGGCCGCGCAGCGTGCGGCGCTGGCTGCGCCCGCAGGTGAATTTCGCCGTCGACGGGGTGCCGCCGTTCAAGCCCCTGCCGCTGGACCAGGCTTTTCCCATGCTGGAATGGGGCCTCAACTGGTGCGTGTCGACGCGCGCCCATCAGTACCTCATCATCCACGCTGGGGTGGTGGAGAAGAACGGCCGCGCCGCAATCCTCCCGGCCCCGCCCGGCTCGGGCAAGAGCACCCTGACCGCGGCGCTGATGTTGTCGGGCTGGCGCCTGCTCTCCGACGAACTCACCCTGATCGATCGCAGGACCGGGCTGGTCCACCCGCTGCCGCGCCCGGTCAGCCTGAAGAACCAGTCGATCGGCATCATCCGCGCATTCAGTTCGGAAGCCTTCATCAACCGCGAGTCGCGCGACACCGTCAAGGGCACAGTGGCGCACCTGCGACCGCTGCGCGACAGCGTGCGGCGCCAGCATGAAGCCGCCCGTCCCGGCTGGGTGATCTTTCCGCGCTGGCAGGCGGGTGCCACGGCGAGCCTGATCCCGCGTTCGAAGGCGCAGACTTTCATGTTCCTCGCCGAGAACGCCTTCAACTACAGTCATCTGGGCGCGGACGGCTTCCGCGTCGGCAGCGCGCTGATCGACCAGGCTGCGTGTTACGACTTCGAATATGGCGTGCTCGACGACGCGGTGGCGCAGTTCGAACGCCTCGCCGCGGAGGGTGTCGCGTGAACGCGGTCGACCTGCTGTCGCGCGCGCTGCGCGCGCCCGATGCGGCACACGCGCTCTCCATGAGCGAGTGGGACCTCCTGCTGCGCCAGGCGCACCACGCCGGGTTGACCTCACGGCTGCATCATGGCTTGCGCCAGGCCGGCTGCGCCGACGCCATTCCCGCCCCGGCCCGCTGGCATTTCGAAGCCGCCGATACGCTGGCCGCACGGCAACAGGTGGCGGTACGGTGGGAGATCGAGCAGGTGAAAAAAGCGCTGGGGGGCGCCGGCATCCCGCTATTGCTGCTGAAAGGCGCCGCCTACGTGGCCGCTGGCCTGCCTGCCGCGCAGGGACGGCTGTTCAACGATCTCGACATCCTGGTGCCGCGCGAGGCGCTGGATGCCGCCGAATCCGCGCTGATGCTCGCTGGCTGGCACGCCACCGGCCTGTCCGCCTACGACCAGCGCTATTACCGCCGCTGGATGCACGAGATTCCGCCGCTGCAGCACGTGCAGCGCGCCACCGTAATCGACGTGCACCACGCCATCCTGCCCGACACCGCACGCTGCCATCCCGATCCCGCCAGGCTGCGCGCGCAGGCGGTCGCCGTTCCCGATCTTCCCGGCGTGCGCGTGTTGTGCGCGACCGACCGCATCCTGCATTCCGCCGCCCACCTGTTTCACGATGGCGAATTGCCGCACGGCCTGCGCGACCTCTCCGACCTCGACCTGCTGCTGCGTGACGCCGCCCGCGAGGCGGATTTCTGGCCACGCCTCGTCGCGCGCGCCGCGGAACTCGAGCTGGAACGTTCGCTGTTCCATGCGCTGCGCTATGTACGGTATTTTCTTGCCACGCCGGTGCCGGACGGCGTCGACGCCGCCCTCGCGCGCGCCGCACCAGCGCGCCCCGTGCAGACGCTGCTCGACGCCATCTTCACCCGCGCGCTGGCGCCGATGCATCCAAGCTGCGAAGACCGCCTCACCCCGGCCGCGCGCCTCGCCGCCTACGTGCGCGCGCACTGGCTGCGCATGCCGCCGCGCCTGCTGCTGCCACACCTGTTCCACAAGGCCTTCCTTGCCACGGACACGCGCGAGACCAAAGCCGCTTGACGCGCCAGCACACAGGAGTATAATTCTTGAGTATTACACTCAGGTATTCAGGAGCCACGATGACCCCGCTCGACCGCATCCGCGAACAGGTAACCCAGAACAAGATCGTGCTGTACATGAAGGGCACGCCGCAGTTCCCGCAGTGCGGCTTTTCCGCCCGCGCCGCACAGGTGCTCCAGGCCTGCGGCGTGCAGGATTTTCTCGCGGTGAACGTGCTGATGGACCCGGAGATCTTCGAAAACCTGAAGCACTACGCGAACTGGCCGACCTTCCCGCAGCTCTACGTCAACGGCGAGCTGATCGGCGGTTCCGACATCATGATCGAGATGTACCAGAAGGGTGAAATCCAGAAATTGCTGCAGGACACGCTGGCCGCCTGAGCGGCGCCGTTTTCCTTCCCACGCCCCCGAACCTCCCCCGAACGGGGCGCGGTGCGCCACCTTGAACGGTGCGCGCGTTCAAGCCGACGCCCGTCGGCTTTTTTTTGCCCCGCGAAGTCGCTTCCACCGTTCCGGCCCGCACCAAGGGGGCACGCCGCACGCGTTTGCCTCAGGCATCGTGCTCCGGCCCGGCATCCATGCCGAGCTCGTGGATCTTGCGCGTCAGCGTGTTGCGCCCCCAGCCCAGCAGATGCGCGGCCTCGATGCGCCGACCACCGGTGTGGCGCAGCGCCACCTCGATCAGGGTCTTCTCGTAGGCCTGGGTCAGTTCGTCGAGGATCGCCGCTTCGCCACGCGCCAGCCGGGTCCCCGCTTCGGCGGCGAGCCCCTGCAGCCAGTCGCCCGGCTGCGGCGCACCCCGATCCTGCATCAGATCCGCCGGCAGGTCGCCCACCTCGACCACCTGCCCCGGCGCCATCACGCTGAGGTAGTGGCACACGTTCTCCAACTGGCGTACATTGCCGCGCCACGGCAGGCCGACGAGGGTCTTCATTGCCGCCTCCGACACGCCCTTCGCGTCCGTGCGGAGCTCGCGCGCACTCTTCTGCATGAAATGGCGCACCAGCAGCGGAATATCCTCGCGCCGCTCGCGCAGCGGCGGCAAACGCAGGCGGATGACATTGAGGCGATGAAACAGGTCCTCGCGGAACAGCCCCTCGCGTACCCGGGTTTCGAGATCCTGGTGGGTGGCGGCGATCACGCGCACGTTGGCCTTGACCGGCGTGTGGCCGCCGACCCGGTAGAACTGGCCGTCGGCAAGCACGCGCAGCAGCCGCGTCTGCAGGTCGGCCGGCATGTCGCCAATCTCGTCGAGGAACAGCGTACCGCCGTCGGCCTGCTCGAAACGCCCGCGCCGCTGCACCGCCGCGCCGGTGAAGGCACCGCGTTCGTGGCCGAAGAGCTCGGACTCCAGCAGGTCTTTCGGTATCGCCGCGGTGTTGAGCGCGATGAACGGGCCCTGCGCGCGTGGGCTGTGGCGATGCAGCGCACGCGCCACCAGTTCCTTGCCGCTGCCCGATTCACCAGTGATGAGGACGGTGGCGTGCGACGGCGCCAGACGCCCGATGGCGCGAAACACCTCCTGCATCGCCGGCGCCTGGCCGAGCATTTCGGTGACCGGAACGGCGCTCGGTGCGGGTGTCGCGCGGCTGGCATTTTCTGCCAGTGCGCGGCGCACCAGCTCAAGCGCCTGATCGACGTCGAACGGTTTCGGCAGGTATTCGAACGCGCCGCCCTGAAACGCCGCAACCGCGCTGTCGAGATCGGAATACGCGGTCATGATGATCACCGGCACCTTGGGCAGGCGCTCCTTCAACACCCCCAGCAGTTCGAGGCCGGACACGCCGGGCATGCGGATGTCGGACAGCACCGCCGCCGGCGTGCTGCGCTCGAGTTCGCGCAGTGCGTCGCCCGCCGCGCCGAAGGTCATGCAGGCGATGTTCTCGCGCAGCAACGCCTTTTCCAGTACCCAACGGATGGAGCGGTCGTCGTCGATGATCCAGACGCAGTTCGGTTGGGACATGATGGTCAGTCCGGCAGCGGAAGAAAAATGGCAAACACGGTGTGGCCGGGGCGGCTCTCGTATTCGAGCGTGCCGTGATTCTGTACCACGAGCGTCTGTGCCACGGCGAGTCCAAGGCCGCTGCCGCCCTCGCGTCCGGACACCAGGGGATAAAAAATCTGCTCGCGGATGTCTTCGGGAACGCCCGGACCGTTGTCGATGATTTCCACGCGCAGGCCCAGGCGGTAGCGCCGCGACTCCAGCGTGATCTGCCGCGCCACGCGGGTACGGAAGACGATCTCGCCGCGGCCGTGCCCATGCCCGTTACCGGTTATTGCCTGTACGGCGTTGCGCGCAACGTTGAGCACGGCCTGGATCAATTGCTCGGCGTCGGCACTGATTTCGGGCAGGCTGACGTCGTAGTCGCGGCACAGCCTGACGCTGGGGGTCTCGGCGAGGATCAGACTGCGCACGCGTTCCAGCACTTCGTGGACGTTCACCGCACCAAAACGGGGCATGCGATGCGGGGTCAGCAGGCGCTCCATCAGCGATTGCAGGCGGTCGGCCTCCTTGATGATGACCTGGGTGTATTCGCGCAGGCTCTCGCGCGGCAGTTCGCGCTCCAGCAACTGTGCCGCGCCACGGATGCCACCCAGGGGGTTCTTGATTTCGTGCGCGAGGTTGCGCAGCAGTTCGCGGTTGGCCTCCTGCTGCAAGCGCGCCTGTTCCAGGCGGGCGATGCGCAGGTGCGGGTCGACCGCGCGCAGCTCGACCACCAGGCCGCCCGGCGGCACCTCCATTGGCGAGACGCTGCACCCCAGGCGAATCGGCGGATGCCCGCCCACCGCCACGTCGAGTTCGTGCTCGATCACCGTTTCCCCGGTGTCACGCACCGTGCGCAGCGCCGTCGAGAGCTCGGGGCTGCGTTCGAAGGCCTCGCCGGCGCGCTGCCCGGCGAAGAGCGCACCCGAGACGCCGAGCAGGGTTTCGGCAGCCGGGTTCAGGTGCAGGATACGGTCGTCGCCGTCGAGCACCAGCACCCCGGTGGACAGGTTTTCCAGCCCTGCGAAGACGTTAGGCAGCTTCATGCTCATACCCTGCTGAAGCACCAATTGTGCCAGAGCACGGGGGACGGCTACTTCAGGTTGGCGAGTTCGCGCTGGATCGCCGCGACGTTCTGCTCGTGCTGCTGCACGGCCGCGCGCAGCTTGCTGACCCGGTTGAGATAGGTGGCGTCGGTCGCCCGTTCGCCCGGCTGCAGCCGTTCGCCCAGCGTGAGCTGGCGCCGCGCTTCCTCGGCGTTGCGGCGCTCGCCGGCAATCTCCTCCTGCAGCACCTCGCGGCGAATGTCGTCGCGCCGCGTCTGGGTGGCGGCATCGATGCGAGGAAAGTTGGCGGGACTGGGGGCATACGACGCGCGCCGCGATCCTGTCTTGCCCGCAGGCGCCGCGGACGGCGCACCGGGCAGCTCGATCTTCTGCGCGCCCTTGCGGTATACATCGGTGAACGTGACCTGTCCGTTCTCGTCGACGTACTTGTAGATTTCGGCCTGCGCGGGGGCAGCCGCCAGCAACGCAGCAAGAAGGAAAAGAAGGGGAATGCGCATGGGTCCGAGTGTAGCCTGTCCCCATGCTTACGGCCAAAACTGCCACGGACTTGAAGACAAGCGGGGCGGGCCGCCGCCGCCCCGCTTGCGTCCAGGGTGCGTTTACAGCGAGTAGTACATCGCGAATTCCACCGGGTGCGTGGTCATGCGGAAGCGGGTGACCTCCTCCATCTTCAGCGTGATGTAGGCGTCGATCATGTCGTTGGTGAACACGCCGCCGCGGGTGAGGAACTCGCGGTCGCGGTCGAGTTCGTCCAGCGCCATTTCCAGGCTGTGGCAGACCTTCGGGATCTTCGCGTCTTCTTCCGGCGGCAGGTCGTACAGATCCTTGTCACCCGGATCGCCGGGGTGGATCTTGTTCTGGATGCCGTCGAGGCCGGCCATCATCAGCGCGGCAAAGCACAGATACGGGTTGGCCAAGGGGTCCGGGAAGCGGACCTCGATGCGGCGCGCCTTCTCGCTGGCTGCGATGGGAAT
>JANJXF010000212.1 GCA_024709165.1 Thiobacillus sp.
CTCGCTCGGCAGCCGCTGCCCCTTGCCGACTTCCACCAGCTTGCCTTCCCGGGCTGCACGTACCCAGTTGTCCAGACTGCTCTTCGGCATCGACAGCTGCTTCGCCGCCCGCGCTATCGACATGCCCGTCGCCTCCACCAGCTTGACTGCCTCAGCCCGAAACTCAGGCGTGTAGATCCCCTTCGGTGTCCGTTCCATTTCCATCCTCCAGATCGTCAAGTTACACGACCCATCGGACTCCACTTTTTCCAGCCTACCTCACTGACGCTCCGGGCGAAAAAAACAAAGCCAGCGCGGGGCTGGCTTTGGTAAATTGGTGGTGATGGGCAGACTTGAACTGCCGACCCCCGGATTATGAATCCGATGCTCTAACCGACTGAGCTACATCACCTTTTTCCGGCAAACGCGGTCGCTGGAAAGCGGCGCATTGTAGCCGAGCGACGGCCAGCTGTCAAAGCTAACTAACACATCGATCACATGGGCCTTAGTCTGGCGAGCTCGTCGAGCAGGCTGATCAGCAGTTCTCGTCCCAGCGGCCCCATACCGCGGGCGAGCTGATCGGCGTCGCGCTCACCGTTGACGAGCCGTCGCATCACCCCGCCCAAGCGCGCCATGTCGCCGCCTGCTTTCATCATCTGCTCGGCCATGTTGGCGAGTACTGACATCGCCTGTGCGTCGCCACGTGCCGAGGCGTCGATCAGTGCGGCGAGTCCCGGTGCGGCGGCGCTGCCATCCGGCGGAGCGTCGAGCGCGGGCAGCGTCGCGGGGTTGTCGACGCCGCGCAGGATGGCGTCGAGCAGGATGCCATCTTCTTCGTCTAGACCCAGCTTGATCGAGGGGTCGCGGCGGCCATTGATGACATGGCGCAGCGCGCCGACCAGCCGTGCCCAGCCGGCCTGCTCGGCAGCGTCGAGCTGCTTCGTCAGCTCGGGCAGCTGGCTGCGGTCGCCCAGCGCGTTGACCACGGTGTGGATGAAGGACGCGTGGACGCGCAGAACTTGCTCGACGGCGGGGGGAAGTTGGGCCATGGCTGGGGGCTGGGGGCAGGGGGCTGGGGGCTGGGGGCTGGGGGCTGGGGGCTGGGGGCTGGGGGC
>JANJXF010000165.1 GCA_024709165.1 Thiobacillus sp.
ACCCTGACCGGGTTGTGGCGGGGCTGGCAGGATCGCTGCCCGCTGTCCTATACGAGCCCGAACGCGCCGCGCAGGGCCGATGTGCTGGGCACCTGGATGCTGTCGATCCTGTCGGGGCACCGGCGCTACTCGCACGTCACGTCGATCCGCTGCGACGGAGTCAATCCGGGGCTGCTGGGGATGAACAAGGTGATCAGCGAGGATGCGCTGCGCCGGGCGCTGCTGGCGATCCCCGAAGAGGCAGGCGTGGGCTGGCTCGACGGCCACCTGCGCGAGAGCACGGCGCCCTTGCTTGATGTGCCGTGGATTCTGGACATCGACACGACGATCAAGCCGCTGTACGGCAGGCAGGAAGGCGCGGTGGTGTCGTACAGCCCGAAGAAGCCGGGGCGGCCTTCGCACAGCTACCACACCTACCTGATGGCCGGGTTGCGCCTGGTGATGGGGGTTGAGGTCAAGGCGGGCAACGAGCACTCGGGCAGCCACACCTTGCCCGGCTTGCTCAGGATCCTCGATGAACTGCCTGCCCATCAAAAACCGAAGATGGTGCGCGGTGATTGCGGCTTCGGCTCGGACGGCATCATGCGCGAGCTCGAAGCGCGTGCGCAGCCCTACCTGTTCAAATTGCGCCTGTCCAAGAACGTCAAGCGCCACATCGAGCGCCTGTTCCGGGTCTCGGGCTGGTGCGATGCCGGTCAGGGCTGGGAAGGGATCGACAGCACGCTGGCGCTCACCGGTTGGGAGGACAAGCGTCGCGTGCTCGTGCTGCGCCGCCCCCTGCAGGGCGAGATGCTCGTCGCGCACGAGGACCACGGTCAGCAACTGCTGGGCTTCATCGAGGCCGACCGCAAGGGCGGCAAGCGCATCACCGGCTACGAGTACGCCGTGCTGGTCACCAGCCGGCGCCATCAAGAACCATGACGACGTTGTCGTTCGGGTAGCGGCAGGCGATCTCGTCAAGGAAGATTTGCATGCAGTCGGAATTAACATGCGGCAGCATCAAACTATCGAACGCCCCATCCTGGGGGCTGACCGCGCCATAAGCGTAGGTGTATTGCTGCGTCACCATGGCATGAACGAGGGGGCGGGTTGGGCGGCGGCACCAACAGTAGCGCGTGTCCGAGATACGACCGAAGCGCGCCTCGTCCTGGAACATCAGTCGCAGCGGTCGGCCGTTGTTCCAACTCGCTACGATTTGATCCAGGTTCCCCTGGAGTTTTTTTTCCAGTCCTCGCGCGCCCCAGGGTCTCCTTGTGGATGAGCCGTATCGGGCGCCAGCTTGCGCCAGCCGTTGCGCGCCAGCATGCGATAGATCGTTGATCCTAAAAACCTCAGTTATCCCATCCCGTTTGCATGATCGGGTGCATGATCGGGCAGTAAGCGGAGTGTTTGGGATGGTCCGATAGCCGCGAGGGTGCGCTTGAGATGATCACAGCAGCGCAGCCAGACCGATCGGGTGTTCAACTGCTCCGCAGCTTCGCTCGCCCACGCCTGGAGCTGGCCGGAGATGCGCATGAGCACCTGCCGGGCCTTGTCGAAATAGGCGTGCTGACCGGTGAGGGTGATCGTGGTCTGGCCCGCATGGGAGGTTGCCCGGCCGACCGAGGACATCAGCCAGGGCCGGCTGGTGATGGCCTCGAGCCGGGCTTCGGGGTTGGCCAGGCGCACGAACAGACTCCACCAGTTGTAGATCAGCGCCACGGCACGCGCCGACAGTTGGCAACGATGCAGATCGTGCGTGGTGAAGCCGCCCCAGGCCGTGTGGTCGTCGAGGTTGACGGGTCACTGCGGATGAAGCTGCGTGCTGCCACCGCCGGATACATCTTGCGGCAGTGGAGCGTGGACTGCTCTCCGGACCACAGTCTGCGCGGTTACGAATTCAGGCTCTGGCTGAAAGATCACCTGGCGCTGTACGGCGTCAAGAACGCTGTGTTGGCGCCGGGGTACCGCTCGCCTGACCAAAATAAGGGAGAGCAATAACGTGGCCTACGACCCAAAACGCGCGCTGGAACTGCTCCGGATTGGCTCCGGACGCGCCGATGCCACTTTCCGCGACGGCCAAGAAGATGCCATTCGTCACATCGTCGAAGGCAAGGGCCGCTTGCTGGTCGTGCAGAAGACCGGGTGGGGTAAGAGCTTTGTCTACTTCATCGCGACCAAGTTGCTGCGGGAAGCTGGAGCCGGCCCTGCGTTACTGATCTCGCCGCTGCTGGCGCTGATGCGAAACCAGATCGCAGCAGCAGAGCGGATGGGGGTTCGCGCCGCCACCATCAACTCCGACAACATGGATGACTGGACGGTAGTCGAGGGCAAGCTGGCCAAGGGGGAGATCGACATCCTCTTGATCTCGCCGGAGCGCCTGGCGAACGAGCGCTTCCGGACGCAGGTTCTGGCCGGCATCGCTGCACAGATTTCGATGCTGGTCATCGACGAGGCGCATTGCATTTCCGACTGGGGACACGACTTCCGCCCTCACTATCGCCTGTTGGAGCGGATTGTCAAAACGCTGCCGCCAAACCTGCGCTTGCTCGCCACCACGGCAACAGCGAATACGCTGCGATCGGGACGGGCATACAGACCGCGACCCACTCGGACGAGCAGGCCCCGCCGAACCAGCCGCGTGAGGGCGACACTGGGCAGACCCAGCGCGTCGAGATCTCGCGGGCGTATGAGGCCGCGCTGGGCGGCGAGATCGAGAATGGTCTGGTGGGGTGGAACCCTGCGCCAAACCTATGTAACTCAGCGCCTTACGACCGCTTCGAACTCCTGCGGGAAGGCGCGGAATCCAGCCCCTACTGCCAACAATCCTACCAGTTCTGCCCCGGCCGGGTCACCAACCGAGCGCATCAGGCACGGCGCCAGTTCGATTCCCGTTTGCGGAATTGAACCCGCGTCCGCAATTTAAGCAGTCGCACCCTCAAAGGCCGCGCAAGTAGCGGATGTCCCGACAACGATCAGGAGCGATTTCGCCCTGCTCATGCCGACGTAAAGCAGTTCCTCGCTGCGCGTCAAATCGATGGTGTCCAGACCCCAAAGAATCACAATCGGAGATTCGAGTCCTTTGAAGCGCTGAATCGTGTCGATCAGGACGGTGTTGTTGGCGCGAATGCCTTCCTCCAACCAGGTCGCGGGCTTCGGTAGAGGCAGTCGCCTTAAGGCCGCGTAGTAATCGGCTTTACGCAACGCATCGGCAATCAATACAATGATATCTCCTGCAGCAACTCCCTGGCGAGCGACGAGGTCAACGATCCGTGCATTGATCTTTGACGCCTGGGCATCACGCCCGGGCGACGCCTCGAACTGCACTTCGTCCCCTTCGATATCAGGAGGGCTGACCGGCACCCCCTTGTAGTGCTTGTACGCAGCTACATGAATCGGCGCGGTGTTCCTGCAGTTGTTTGTCAGCGTGAACGGCTCTTCGCGTATCGGGAAGGTGCCAGCGCGCGCGTAAATATTTTGGTTGTCATCGTAGAAGACGTATAGCGGCGCGCTTTCGTAGTCCGACAGCAGGAGCTCAAGCGGGACCCAGAACTCTTCACGGAAATCCTGGCCCTCGTCACAAACGATCGCGTCATAACGATCGGGAAGGACCTCCAGAGAATACGCAAATGCGTTGGGCAGCTGTACGTCGTAGAGATCCTTGCCGGGGTACGTCACCTTCGCCTCTGCAACAAGATCTCGGCCCGAGACGTGATTGGCCTTTTCGACCTGTCGATAGCAAAGCTGATGGAAGCTCATTACGTCCAGGTTGCTCGTGCCAGCGCACGTGCTCGACAAGTGATCGGCCAACTGCCTGTTGTAGCAAGTGAGCAATGTCTTGAAACCCTCTGAGGCGAGGCGGCGGGCTTTTTCAAGCGCCAAAACGGTCTTGCCTGTACCCGCACCACCGCTGACTGCGGCTCTTCGATGTGAGCGCAGGAAGTCAAGAACTCGCATCTGGTCTTTCGTGAGCACCAGTCTGCGTGCCTCTTGATCGGCAAGGCGCGACGCGACCAGCGGAGCGACGACAAAAGATCTCGCAAACACTTCGCGGACTACGTCGATTCCACGACGTCCTATCGGTGTAAAACTTCCGGCGTCGTTGCCCCAGTAGGCAAAGACCCCATCGATCCACGACTTCGGGTCTTGAAGAGATCTGGCAGAGCCAATCAATGGTCCTGGCATGTCCGGTCGACTCAGTGCATTGGTGTCACCCACGTCGGGAAAGAAGACTGTGTGGCCTCGAAGCACATTCCCGAGACCAAGGTCCCGCCACCGTGGGTGCTCGTTCAGCTTTGAGCGAATCGAGTACTTGGCCTTTAGCGCCTGGCTAATCGGGTTGTTGATGGGGTGCTTCTGCTGATGGCGGTCTACAGAAAACCAATCACCGGTGCTCGCATCAAATCCGACGCCGCCGCCTTTTACTTCAATGCAGAGATAGCCGTGGTCGGGATGGCAAACCAGGAAGTCGGTTTCCCCATCCTTCGCTTGCTCTTCCTCTCGTCGCAGTATCCACCCGACCTGAAAAAAGACGACGTAATCCTGCGGAAGTTTGTCCCTCAGAGCCCGATATACCTTCGCCTCGGCCTGTGATGGCAGCTCATTGAGCTGCGCTTCAGAAAGCTCAGGAATCATTGTCGTCATCGGGATCTTCCAGAATACGCATGCGGTGCAAGTTCAAAGTCACATGGGGGGTCGCCTGCGACTTACCATCAAAAAGGACCGTAAGCAGCTTGGTGTTGCCACGAGTGACCACATCTCGAATTTCTCCACACCCCATGTCCTGATGCTGTATCCGTGCGCCGGGGATGAATAGTGCGGAAGGGTCTGCTCGCTCCTCTGTTACCGCGTCCCGCCAGTTGCCGTCGAACATGAAGGCAGTAACTTGGGTTGCCGGGCTTCGAATGGGATGGACGCGAATGTGCTCGGGGTCAGAAACGAACTCGACGACATACAACCAGTAGCGATCTCCGTAGTCTTGAGCATTGCTGAACTGGAGCCGTGATAGACCGACACCGGTTTGGTTCCACTCTCCATTGACGCCCTTCACTTCGATAAACCGGTCTTCTCCAGTAACGGGGTTGCGGCTGATGATGTCGTATCCAGGGTGGGTTTGCGCCATCTGTTCCGGCACGCGACCGCGCTCCTTTTCATAGGCGCATACCGCCTCGCGAGCCACAACCTCGACTGCCAAGTTGTGCTCGGAGGGCCCGTCCTTATCGACAGCGTCCGAAGACTCCTCTTGCCTTTGCCGAACATAGGAAAGCAGGCGTCGGTCCCATTGTTCCTTGTGCTTGGGGCGGGGCTTCTTCGCGCGTCGCTCGCCTGCACCGGAGCCCTTGTTGCTGCCGCTGCTAGTTTCCGAGCCATCGCGTCCAGTAACACCACGGCGTGGGCCGCCAGATTCCGCCTCACGCCCAGGTTGCTCTGCTGCCTCTGCTCCCGTTGAGGGCACTGACGTATCGCGTTGCCGCTTATCATGGAGGGCCCCAGGGGCGCCGTCGGTCTGTTCGCCAGAATCCTCAATGGAGGTAGATGCTGCCCCGGTTTCCTCGTGGTTGTCTGGCTCCGCTGTGCCGCCCATCTCACCGAGGTCCGGCGACGTCAGGTCTTCCGTGTTCCCGTTCCCTGTCTCTGCATCTAGATAGGGAATACCAGCATCACTCAATTCGCGATGTGCTTCTTCCACCGCCATCCCCATGAGAGGACGAACGCTTAGCGTCAGCTTTGAGATTTCGCTGCCTGATTCCTCGGGCATCAGTTGGTGGAACAATGCATTAAGGACGTGTGCCCAACTCCGGTCGCCCACTGGGCGGGCGAGAATCAAGCGCCCATTCTCGATGTCGTAGAACGCCTGTGCCGGCGTTGGAGGCGCGAATGCCTGATCCCCTCCAACATGGACCGAAGCTTGGATGCGGACAATGTCGTGGCTGACGGCCGTCAACGTCGAAAGAGCGCCACGAATCTTCTTCCTAACAGTTGTTGGTTTGTCATGAAGCAAACGGGTGAGGATGTCCATCCTGTCCATCAGTTTTTCGGCGAGCTGGGTTTCGTCGGCCTGCGGGCCATCGACGAATTCAAGGGCAACCTGCGCACTCTCACTCAGCCGTCTGACACCGATTTCTTCCACGAATGGCCAAAGTTCAGGGGCGGGTTTGCACAAGGCTTGGTCGAGTTCTCCCCCAAAGAATCCGGCGTGCCACTCGCTATCCTGGAGCAGGACTTCGTCCGGATGAGTGAGCTGGCCCCGCAAGTTCAAGACGGTTGGTGCCTCTTGCAGACGTTGCAGGTCAGATGGGGTTAGCTCCTCATGTTCATGGGCGGCAGCAACGCTGGTCAGGCAAACGTCATAGACCGCGCGATCTGGACCTGTCAGTGGCTTGGACTGTTCGAAGTACTCGCCGACGATGTCCAGCAGTATGTCAACGAAGTCGCGACCATCTGGCGCGTTCTTTACCCCGATTGCGTCGAAGAGTGGCTTGAAGGACTCGTAGTTTCCAGGGATCGTGTATGCATAGCGGCCGAGTTGTTGCGGCACCCAGTACAACTGATTCGGACGAACGAACGTCTTTTGGCTCTCGACGTAGATGCACCGTGAGCCAGCGAGTGCCGTAATGAGCGGGTCTGATCGTTGAGCGCGCTCGTTCAACACCTGATACGTCGACACGTGGGGCTGCACACCCGCTGTGACGCAGTGCTGAAGGTGGGCGATGACGAGCCGGGTCTCCGGGTTGATGGAAACATCAAGCTCCTCCAACAACTCGGTTTTCAGTCGTGCCGTGTTTCGGAAATCAAGGATATTGGCTTGAGATCGGAAAGCGTCGGCACGGTAAGGCGCATAGAGAGAATCGGCTGTGTGCCACTCTTCGGAATCCCCATCAGCGGGAAAACAGGCAGCCTGCCGAAGATCCGCGATGGCATCCTGAACGACCTTCTTCTCTTTCCAATCATCGTAGTTGTCGCACAGGACATAGAACGCCTCGCTGCTCGCACGCTTTGCGTCCTCGGTCGGCAGGTACTTCTCGGCAATGGACAGCATGCGATCGACAAGGTGTCTGGCGATCGGCGATCGTCGGATTCCCAGGCTGTCGATGAATGTGTGTACTGATCGCGTATTCGGAATGCGGCTGGCGTCCAGCCAGAGATGGAGTGCGTCTCCGAGAACCTTCACAAGGTCGTCTGCGCGGCGGTACGTATTGACCGGGCGCGACCAGCCTCCATCCTGCGTAGGCACGATCGGAAGCGATCCCAGCAGCCGACGGATGTCATCGTCGTTTACAAGCGCAGGGTGATTGGCGAGCTCGCTAATGAGCCGTGTGTACTTGGTTGCATCCAGCGGGCCGTCGTCGTCGAAAAACGTCGGCAGCACGGTCTGCACGAACGCCTCGATCGTCTGCGTCTGTACCGCCAGCTTTGTCGATAGGAATTCCCGGGCTGATTCGGTGAGAACGGATGTGTCCAGTAAATCCGCCTGACCGGTTGGGTCGGTGAAGTTTCCTGGCAGCAGCGCTTGAGAGGCCTTGACCAACCCACGGCTCGACTTCCAGATGGGCAGGCCGCGTAGCTGCTGATAGACCGTCTTTTCTCCGGCGCCCTGGTGGTCGAGGTCTGCGAACAACGAGTACAGGTCGCGCAGGTCCTTCTGCTCGACGCCAATGACGTCTTCAACCGGCTCGGTGCTGCACATCGAACTGATGTGCGATACCACCACGCCAAGGTCGAGGAGTTTTATCAGCCGGGTGATCTTGGGGAACCCGGAAAGAAGACGGGAGGCGATCGCGAGCCTGGGTAGCAGAACCGCAATGCGATCCGCTTCCAGCGCGACCGGTGCGGCGTAGGACTGATTGATGGTTACCGCGAAACGGTCCTCGGTGACCACAAACGGCAAACCCAGCAGGCGTTGCACTGATGGGTTTGTACTCGGATTCGTCGTCCCCGCCTCGGGCAGTAGATCGTTGATGATGCTCCACAGGGGACGATAAAAACGCTCCAGCTTCTCTTCGTCGACCTCCGTAGCCCCTGCCACCTGCTGTGCCATCGCTGATGCCAACAGCGCAACCAGCCGTTCCAGGGTCAGAATCGGGGCGCCCAGTTGGTTCATCGCCGTTTGGAATGGTCGCAGGTCATCCGCAACGAGCCTACCCCCGACCTCCAGCAGTGCCCTTGCCTGGTGCTCATTCAGAGGGCTACGAGGTAGGAATACGCCGTTGGGACGCTGAAGACTGCCGTCCTGTGCCACCGCAATGTGTGCTTGTGGTGCGGTGGCCTTCAGTTGTTCCCAAAAGCGCTTGAAACACGTCGGATGACCTGACGGCTTGGAGGAAAGGTCGTATGCCCGGCCAAGGATCTGCCACAACTGGTTGGGGCCGATCATTTTCAGCAGGCCCTCTGGGTCTCGGGCCAGCTCAGCCGCTGCTGCATCGATGAGCATCTCGTTCCAAGCCTGCTGGTGCTGGTGCCCTGCAAATATCACCGCCTTGCGATCAGACTCGGGGAAGAAGTCTGCGTTGATATGCAGGGGAAGCCCGGTCAACTGTTCGGTGGGCAAGAATGCGTAGAGCAAGCCCTCGGACAGCGGCTCGGGATCAATTCGCAGTCCTATGCTTATCTTGGTGCTTCGATGAAGTGTCTCCAGCCTTGGGTGCGTCGCGTAGAGACTCTGAGCGGCATCCGCTGCGTCTGCGCGAAGGATGTGCCAGTGCTCAACTTCGCCGCTTGGCCTGAAGCTGACGATGAGGTCCGAGCCTTCACTTCTATCGAGGTCGCAGGCCAGCAGGAGTTGTCCATTTCGCCGCACCTCAGCCTTTCGGACATGGCGAAGAAACAGCAGGCTCTTGCGTAGGACAGTCTGGAAGTCGTCTGCGAGCTGATCGATGTGGGCGGGGCTGACGTGCGAGACCCCGAGCGCCAGCCGCGCCTCAGTATTGGGATCGCTCGCCCAAGGCAGAAAGAAAGACGTGCCGTTTGGTTCTTCGAACGCCTCGATGAACCATTGCCCTCGCTCGGGGTAGAGCGCCAGCTTGATGCCTGACGAGCGGATCTCGGGATGGTCTGTAACCTGGTAGGTAGAGACGAAGCCGATGCCAAAGCGACCAATATTTTCGCCACGTGAGAGTTTCCCGCCGCTGCCGACATCGGTTATGCGGTGGTAATCACATTTGTAGTTGCCCTCAGCAAGAGACGCACAAGGCTTATTCAGATCGCCGCAGTACGTGAACTGGCCACTGTTGCGCACCAGCAAGCCGGTGTCCGTGATGTCGAATACGATCTCCTCGGCCTTCGCGTCATCCGCATTCTGGATGAGCTCCAGCGCCATCACGTCGTAGCCCTGCAGCCCCGCCAGGTGGCTCCGGATGTTGCCGAGGAGGTTGGCGGTGTATGAGCCGCTTAACCTGGGTTGGGCTGCCTGATCCATTTGTGCTCCCGGGGTCGTTAAGGGCGGTCTTTCAGGTGGCCGCCTGCACCCCGCTCAGCCTGAAACCGGGTCGTTGGCTCGATCATCCGATGCCCTACCATTTATCTGTTCAAATATGCACAAGTTTGCCGTATCCTTGCCAAGATTACCATCACAACTGGTGCAAGCCGCTAGAGCGGGTTAGGGCGCGATGAAAGACGAGACTGGCGAAATATTCACGCTCGACGACGTGGCTGCCTACCTCAAGGTGGGCAAGCGAACTGTCTATCGCTTGGCCGCAGCCAAGAAGATCCCGGCGTTCAAGGTAGGCGGCACTTGGCGGTTCTCGCGGGCGGACATCGACGCATGGATCAAGCAGCAGTCGATGGAAGGCCTCGACACCGGACGTGAAGATGATGGCGTGGCCAAGGGCCAATCGAATGATGGGGGGCGAAAGTAATGCTGGGACTGACTCTACGAGAAGAATTTCGGGGCAAGCGCCTCAAAGGGACAGCCATTGAGCTCTCCAACGACACGAACACCGGCGCGACCCAGATCGCCGCCAAGGAGTTCTTGGAGATCACGTACCCCACCCACGACCTGCTGAAGGGGATCGAGGCCGTTGGCCCGAACCAGGGACGTCCGGTGGTGGTAATCGGTGAGCGTGGCCTCGGTAGTCGCACTTGATGGCCGCGCTGTACCACGCAGTGAACGACGCCACCTCCACAGGCGCTTGGCTGAATTCCTGGGCCGCGACGCTGGGTGATCCGCAGATTGGCAAGATTGCCCTGCGCAGCGGGATGCTGGTGATCGGCGAGAGCCTGCACCGCCAGCGCTACAAGTTCCTGTGGGACCTGCTGTTCGAACGGCACCCGCACGGCGACTACATCAAGGGCAAATGGGAAGGCATGGGGGCGGCCAAGACCGACATCCCGTCCGATAAGCTGATCCTCGAGCTGTTGCAGCACACGCCGACCATGCTGCTGCTCGACGAATTCCAGACCTGGTACGACGGCCTGACCAATACCAAGCAGTACCCCTGGAAGAACTGGGCCTTCAACTTTATCCAGATCCTGTCCGAGATCGCCAAGGAGCGTCCGGACTTGCTGGTGCTGGTGATCTCGGTACGTAACGGCGGCAGCGACGCCTACCCACAACCGCCAGTTCCTCGAACGCCGGATTGCCTACCGCCTGCAGGAGCTGGAGTTCCGCAAGGTCGACGCCAACCTGCTGGATCGCAACCAGCGTCGCATCGAATCTCTGGTCGAAACCGGCAAGGTCAAAAAACGCGACCGCGATTACCGTCCGGCCGCAGGCACGGTGCTGGTCCGCGAATACAAAGGCGTCGAGTACCGCGTGATCGCAACCGCCGACGGCCAGTATGACTTCCAGGGGCGCATGTACCCGAGCCTCTCGATGATCGCCCGCGAAATCACCGGCATGCGCTGGTCAGGGCCGCTGTTTTTTGGCCTCAAGCCGCCATCCAATGCCAAGACCAATCCAACCACCAAGAAGAGAGGTGGTCGATGAGCGAAGTCTTGAAGCGCCGCATGCGCTGTGCGGTCTACACGCGCAAATCCACCGATGAAGGACTGGACCAGGAGTACAACTCGATCGACGCGCAGCGGGATGCCGGTCATGCCTACATCGCCAGCCAGCGCGCCGAAGGCTGGATACCGGTCGCCGACGATTACGATGATCCGGCCTTCTCCGGCGGCAACATGGAACGCCCGGCGCTCCAGCGAATGATGGCGGACATCGAAGCCGGCAAGATCGACGTGGTCGTCATCTACAAGATCGATCGCCTGACACGCAGCCTGGCCGACTTCTCAAAGATGGTCGAAGTATTCGAGCGCTACGGCGTGTCGTTCGTGTCAGTCACCCAGCAGTTCAACACGACGACCTCGATGGGCCGGTTGATGCTGAACATCCTGCTCTCCTTCGCCCAGTTCGAGCGCGAGGTCACTGGCGAGCGCATCAGAGACAAGATCGCGGCCAGCAAGCGCAAGGGCATGTGGATGGGTGGCGTGCCGCCGCTCGGCTACGACGTCGAGAACCGGCGGTTGGTGCCCAATGAACGCGAGGCCAAGCTGATCCGGCACATCTTCCAACGCTTCGTCGAGCTCGGCTCCAGTACCGCACTGGTCAAGGAGTTGAAACTCGATGGCGTGACGTCGAAGGCGTGGACCACGCAAGATGGCAAGACCCGCGATGGCAGGCCGATCGACAAGGGCCACATCTACAAGCTCCTGAGCAACCGCACCTACCTTGGCGAGTTGCGGCACAAGGACCAGTGGTACCAGGCCGAGCATCCGCCCATCATCAGCCGCGAACTGTGGGACAGCGTTCACGCGATCCTGGACACCAATGGCCGGGTGCGGGGCAACACGACGCGGGCCAAGGTTCCCTATCTGCTCAAGGGCATCGTGTTCGGCAACGATGGGCGCGCACTGTCGCCGTGGCACACGACCAAGAAGAATGGCCGCCGGTACCGGTACTACGTCCCTCAGCGTGACGCCAAGGAGCACGCGGGCGCATCGGGCCTGCCGCGACTGCCGGCCGCAGAACTCGAATCGGCGGTGCTCGATCAACTGCGCGCGATCTTGCGTGCGCCGAATCTGCTCGGCGACATGCTGCCGCAAGCGATCAAGCTCGATCCGACCCTGGACGAAGCCAAGATCACCGTGGCCATGACCCGGCTTGATGCGATTTGGGATCAACTGTTTCCGGCCGAGCAGACCCGGATCGTGAAATTGCTGGTCGAGAAAGTCATCGTGTCACCCAACGACCTCGAAGTGCGGCTGCGCGCCAACGGCATCGAACGGCTGGTGCTGGAACTGCGTCCCGAGCCTGTCGAGCAACAGGAGGAGGCGCTGGCATGAGCGACATCCACATCCAGAAAACCGGCGAGCCGGACATCGTTGAGGCGAGTGATGGCCGGCTGACGCTGTCGGTGCCGATTCAGATCAAGCGGCGCAGTGGGCGCAAGCTGGTCACCTTACCAAACGGCGAAACCGCGCCGGTCAGACCGTGGGACGTTGCGCCGACCTCTATCCAACTGGCGCTGGCCAGGGGGCACCGCTGGCTGGCGATGCTGGAATCGGGGGAAGCGAAGTCCTTGAAGGAGATCGCCGCGCGGGAGGGGATCGACAACAGCTACGTCAGCCGTATGGTCAACCTGACGACGCTGGCGCCCGATATTGTGGCGGCCATCCTGGACGACGCACTGCCGAACCGCATTACATTGTTCGATCTGGCGGTCGATCCGCCGGCGCTGTGGGATGAGCAGCGGGCCAGGCTCATGTAGACCGAGAGGGGGCACATGGGTAAAATTGTGCTGGGTGCCCACCTTACTTGCACACGAGTAAAAAAAGGCGTTGCCTTACTGTCACTGAAAACCTCTCTTTGAGCCTCGTCGTCGGGGACTTAAACGTGTGCGCCTGACCCGAAATCGGCGTGGCATTGAGGAAAGGTTTGTCATGACAATCAAAGAACTCGCGTACTCCGCGCAGCAGCATCTTCAGGCCAGCACTGGTGGCTCATTCAAGAGAGCCCACGTCTACGAGCTGTTGGCAGCTTCCTTCGGCTTCAACTCTCACGCAGCGTTTGGCGTTGACACTGTACTCACGGAACTTCGCCAGAACGATCGGCGGGTGGTCCCGCAAAGTGCGCTCATCAAGCGGCGTTGCATCGAGCTTGGGTATCAACTTGACACCGCGACTCTGGCTACCTCGGCGCTGGAATCTTTCCTGGCAGAGCGCCAGATCGGTGTTGCCAGCATCTCGTCATTGGTCAGTCGCCTGAGAGGGGAGTCGTCCAGCCAAGACGAAGAGCTCGAATACGACGAAGATGAGCTATTCGACCCTACCGACGAGGCGTTCGGACCGATCCTTTTGGATGGATTGGCTGTGGCGGCTAGTAAGGGTAATGCCCTGGCTCACTACGCGCTGGCGCTGATACACGCCCCTGACGATGAAGACGACCCGGACGCTGGAAGTTCCTATTGGTACTCCCAGGGGCAGCAGGGCCGCGTCCTCACTGGGGTGGAAAAGGAGTGGGCCGAAGCCCACGCGGCTCGTCTCGCTCAAGCCGAGAAATACTCGCGGCACCTGAGGGAGGCCAGTCGACTGGGGAATCAGGATGCACTTCTCGACTTGGCGGATCGATTTGATGATCCGTCCTTCTTCGAGCAGCCGCGCCACGGCGTCGATGCTGACCCAGCGGCGATTGCAGCTATCGCGGGACACATGGGCCGCACTTCAGACGCCAAGCATTGGCTGACCCTTGCAGCCGCGAGTGGAGACACGGACGCCATGCTCCAGCTCATCGAGGATTACGACCACGGGGACCTGGAGCGATGCTGGAAGTGGGTGTACCTCTCCCGGCTGGTCGGAACGGATCTGACCCAGGACGCGCATTACGCGATCAACGAAGACGGTTCGGACTACGACGATGACGTCGGCGGTCAAGCCTATGTCGCAGGTCGTGACGGGGTAGATCTTGAACCGCTTGCTCCGGAGCAAGACGCCACTGCCAGGCTCGCTGCGCAGAAACTGTTTGAACAGATCGAACAGAACGCAGGGTAGGTCTGCTGGCTCTACGCGAGGGCCGCTTGCCCACTCTGGTGGCCAATGCCGCAATCCAACCATTTGATTCGTCCGCGCGTAACCCTTTGATCTGTATGGCGCTGACTTGTGGCCTTTGCGGACTTCGGGCCAGTTTCAGGGAGCGAGGTCGGAGCGAGGAATGGCCAGGAGAGAGTGGAATATGGCCCGGAACGGGCTGGAAGGCTGACCGGTGCAGTCCGCAGGCTTCCGCAGGAACCCCCAAGAGCACGCGGGAACCGGTGCGATCGGGCAAGAAAAAACCCCAACCGAGAACGGTTGGGGTTTCGTTATTGGTGGAGCCGGCGGGAATCGAACCCGCGTCCGCAAGCCCTCTACAGTAAGTTCTACATACTTAGTCCGGTGTTTTGGGTTTTAACCCGGTGCGCGCCCGCCGAACAGGCTCGCCTCAGGCGAGTGGCCTTGATTTAACGCTGGCCCAAGCCACCCGGGACAGCGCGATCCTGCTGAAG
>JANJXF010000004.1 GCA_024709165.1 Thiobacillus sp.
GCCGACTTTCGCCATGTACACCGCCGGGCTGGTGTTCAAGTGGCTGAAGGCAGGAGGCGGCCTTGCAGGCATGGAAAAAATCAACCGCGAGAAAGCCGGCCTGCTGTACGACTACCTCGATTCCACCGACTTCTACGCTTCACCGGTGGCGAAGGAAAACCGCTCGCTGATGAACGTACCGTTTGTTATTAAAGGCAGCACCCTGAAGGATGCCGCACTCGACGAGGCCTTCCTGAAGCTCGCCAAGGAACGTGGCCTGTTGCAGCTGAAGGGCCACCGCTCGGTCGGCGGCATGCGCGCGTCGATCTACAATGCCATGCCGGTCGAGGGCGTGCGCGCCCTGGTCGACACCATGCGCGACTTCGAGAAGCGCCATGGCTGAGGCACGCAAGATCCTCACCCTCAACGCCATCTCCGCCAAGGGACTGGCGCACCTGCCCGAGCACTATGTCGTGGGCGGCGATGTCGCAGCGCCGGACGCGATCCTGGTGCGCTCCGCCAGCATGCACGACATGGACATTCCGGCTACGGTGCAGGCGATCGGCCGCGCCGGGGCGGGCACGAACAACATTCCGGTGAAGAAACTCTCCGAGCGCGGCGTGCCTGTATTCAACGCGCCGGGGGCGAACGCCAATGCGGTGAAGGAACTGGTCATTGCCGGCATGCTGATGGGTGCGCGCAACCTGGTGGCGGCGCTGAAATTCGTCGAAGGGCTTTCCGGCACCGACGAGGCGATGCACAAGGCGACCGAGGCGGGCAAGAAGCAGTTCGCCGGTTTCGAACTGCCCGGCCGCACGCTCGGCCTGATCGGCCTGGGCGCGATCGGCTCGCACATCGCCGAAGCGGCGATCCGCCTGGGCATGAACGTGGTGGGCTTCGATCCGGGCATCACCGTCGACGCCGCCTGGCGCCTGCCCTCGCAGGTCAGGCGCGCGGAGAACGTCGAGGACGTGCTGCGCGTCGCCGATTTCGTCAGCCTGCATGTCCCGCTGCTCGACGGTACGCGCAATCTCATCAACGTGCAGCGCATTGGCGTGATGCGCCCCGGCGCGGTGCTGCTGAACTTCGCCCGCGAAGGCGTGGTCGACAATGCCGCGGTGGTCGAGGCGCTCGACGCCGGCAAGCTGCATGCCTACATCTGCGATTTTCCGGCGAATGCGCTGCAGGGCCACGCCAGGGTCGTCGCGCTGCCGCACCTGGGCGCGTCCACCGGGGAAGCCGAGGAAAACTGCGCGGTGATGGTCGCCGTGCAGGTTGCCGATTATCTCGAGCACGGCAACATCCTCAACTCGGTCAACTTCCCCAACGTCAATCTGGTGCGCGAATCGGGCTACCGCCTTGCCATCGCCAACGCCAACGTACCGAACATGGTGGGGCAGATCACGTCCGCGCTCGCTGCCGCCGGCCTGAACATCCACAACATGGTCAACAAGTCGAAGGGCGACATGGCTTATACCCTGACCGATGTCGACAGTGCGGTCTCGCCGGAGATCATGCGGCAACTGTCGGCCATCGAGGGCGTGCTCGCAGTGCGCTATCTGCCGGCATGACAGATGAGGGCAAGCGCACGCCGGATGCGCCGGGCGAACTGGGTGCGCTGCGCGCACGCATCGACGGCATCGACGACGCGCTGCTGCAACTCCTGTCGGAGCGGGCCGCGCTGGCGCAGGCTGTCGGCCGCACCAAGCAGGGCGGCTCGATCTATCGCCCGGAGCGCGAGGCGCAGATCATCCGGCGCCTGCGCACCGCCAATCCCGGTCCGTTGTCGGGCGACAGCGTCGAGCGGCTGATCCGCGAAGTCATGTCGGCCTGCCGTGCACTGGAAGAGACCACGCGCGTCGCCTACCTTGGTCCGGCCGGCACATTCAGCCAGCAGGCGGTGCACAAGCATTTCGGCCAGGCGGTCGACGTGCTCGCCGAGCCCGATATCGACGCCTGTTTCCAGGCCGTCGAAACCGGGCGCGCCGAATACGCGGTGGTGCCGGTGGAGAACTCGACGGAGGGCGCGATCGGCCGCACGCTCGACCTCGTCGTCACCAGCCCGCTGAAGGCGTGCGGCGAGGTGATCCTGCCCATTCACCAGACGCTGATGCGCAAGCCCGCTGTGGGTGGGGACACGGGGGCGCATGCCTGGCCGACGCCCATCAGGCGCGTGTACGGTCACGCCCAGTCGCTCGCGCAATGTCAGCAGTGGCTGGCGCGCCACCTGCCACATGCCGAACAGGTCAGCGTGGTCAGCAACAGCGAAGGCGCGCGTTGCGCCGCGGCCGAGCCGGACGCCGCGACACTCGGCGCCGAGGCCGCCGCCGAGTTGTATGGGCTTGCGGTGGTGGAACGCCGGGTCGAGGATGAGGCGAGCAACACCACGCGCTTTCTGGTGCTGGGACAGCAGGACGCGGCACCCTCCGGCCGCGACAGGACCTCGCTGGTCATGAGCGCGAAGAACCAGCCCGGCGCCATCGTCAGGCTGCTGCAACCGCTGGCCGATGCAGGCATCTCGATGAGCAAGCTCGAATCGCGTCCGGCGCGTTCCGGCACCTGGGAGTATGTATTTTTCGTCGTTTGCGAGGGACATCGCCAGGATGTTGCACTTGCCGCAGCATTGGCCGAAATCGACGCGCGTGCCGCCTTTCTCAAGGTGCTCGGTTCCTATCCCGCCGCCAGCGCATCATGAATAGCTGCGATCTCGCGCCGCCCCATGTGCGCGCCATTGCGCCGTACCTGCCGGGCAAACCGATTGCCGAACTGGCGCGCGAG
>JANJXF010000020.1 GCA_024709165.1 Thiobacillus sp.
TGTCGTCGTGGTCGGCGCCGGTTTCGGCGGTGCGACCTGCGCCAAGTATCTGCGTATGTGGGATCCCAATGTCGAGGTTACCCTCATCGAGCCGAACGACAAGTTCGTGTCCTGCCCGATTTCCAACTGGGTGCTGGGCGGCCTGCGCACCATGGACGACATCACCAAGGGCTACGACAACCTGCCCAAGCATGGCATCAAGATGGTGAAGGATTACGTCGTCGCCATCGACACCGGCAAGCGCGAAGTCAAGACCCGCGGCGGCGCCAGCATCACCTACGACCGCCTGGTGCTCTCGCCCGGCGTCGAGGTGCTGACCGACACGGTCAAGGGCTTCAAGGAAGCCGAGGCCGCCGGCAAGGTGGTGCACGCCTGGAAGGCCGGCCCGCAGACCGCGCACCTGCGCAAGCAGCTGGAAGCGATGCCCGACGGCGGCACCTTCGTCATGTCGGTGCCCGCCGCGCCCTATCGCTGCCCGCCCGGCCCGTACGAGCGCGCCTGCATGGTCGCGCACTATTTCAAGCAGGCCAAGCCCAAGTCGAAGATCATCCTGCTGGACGGCAACCCGGATGTGGCATCGAAGAAAGGTCTGTTCATGGATGCCTGGAACACGCTCTACCCCGGCGTGATCGAGTACCGTCCGAACAACGCGCCGCTCGCCGTCAATGGCGACAAGATGACCGTCACCACCGAGTTCGACGACGTCAAGGCCGATGTCATGAACGTGGTGCCACGCCAGCGTGCGGGCGAAGTGTGCGAACTGGTCGGTGCGCGCAACGACAGCAACAAGGCGTGGTGCACCGTCAACCTCGCGACCTTCGAGTCGACCACCGTGCCGAACGTGCACATCATCGGCGACTCGGTGCTGTCCAACCTGCCGAAATCCGGCCACATAGCAACCAACCACGCCAAGGTGTGCGCCGCCGCGATCATCGAACTGCTGGCTGGCCGCCAGCCCGACCCGATCCCGGTCGTCGCCAACACCTGCTATTCGGCCACTTCGGACAGCACGGCAGGCTACGTCGCCAACGTGTTCCGCTTCGAAGCCGGCAAGGGCTACGTCACCCAACCCGATGGCGGCGCTACCGGCAAGGGCGACGAGTACAACTTCAGCTTCGCGGAATCCTGGTCGCAGAATATCTGGGCCGACATGCTCAGCTGATTGCGAAGCCGCATCCACTCAACGGGGCTTCGGCCCCGTTTTTTTGTTCTCCTGCTGCGTGGATGCGACGGCATTGCATCTTCGACTGGCGGAACGTTGTCAAAAACACCAGCGCTACTATAAAGGGACGACGACCTGGTTTCTTGAACGGAGGTTTCGCCATGAATCCATGCAAGGTGGCAGTGCTGTTGGGCAGTCTGCGCAGGGACTCCTACAACAGGCGGTTGATGCTCGCGGTCGAGCGGCTCGCGCCCGCGCACCTGACATTCAGCCAGGTACGGATCGACGATCTGCCGCTGTACTCGCAGGATTTTGATGACGACTACCCATCGGATGCACGGCGTCTGAAGCAGGACATCGAGTCGGCACAGGCCTTGCTGTTCGTCACGCCCGAATACAACCGCTCGATCCCGGGTCCGCTGAAGAACGCGATCGACATCGCGTCGCGACCGTGGGGAACGAATTCGTTTGCGGGCAAGCCGGCAGCGGTGATCGGCGCATCGATCGGCGCGATCGGTACCGCCATCGCGCAGCACCACCTGCGCAGCTCGCTGCATTTTCTCGACGTTCCCACACTCGGCCAGCCGGAGGTGTACCTGCACTTTCGTGACGAGATCATCGCACCCGACGGCACGATCGCCAACGCTTCGACACGCGAATTCCTTCAGGGTTTCGTCGATGCCTACGTTGCGTGGGTAGAGCGCTTTATCGCCAGGTGAGCGGCCACGGATGGCAACGCCCAGACGCGTCCGTTCGTGGCAAAAAGACGTGGGCCACGACGATCCGAACTGGCGGCGCGGGTCATTCAGATTCAATCTAGAAACCGCGGTTGGACGCGTTCGATGGTGCACCGGAACGCATGGCTGCCGCGAATCACCGACGCCGCAAGCCGGGGTCTGAAGGAGGAGCGAAAGCGGAGTCGTTACCGCGCAAGCGGCTTTGCGAATCCGGCCTGCCCCTTGCGGGTGCAAAAGCAGGCGCGTGAGCCGGCGTGCCAGTGGGCGTGTAGCGGATGCACCGACAGGTGAAGGCAGGCGAAGCCGAAAGATCCAGCATTCATGAGGTGTTGGCAAAGGTGTGAAGCTGTCAACGGTTTTTAGCGTGAAAGAACTGACGGCCAAGACGAACGCGAGCGTGACCAGCAAAGGTCATGGTGAAGGGGCATCCGCAGATCAGGCGCTGGCCGGCTTGATGAAGCCGAACTTGTCAGTGCCTTGATCCAGCGAGGCGCGTTATTCCAATTCGCAATAGAAAGAGTAATAATAAAACCATGATACTGATCGGAGGAAGTCATGGCGAGAAAGGCAAGCGGAGCGGATCAAGTGGCCTCGGCGCGCGAATTGCTGCGAACGGCAAAGACGGCCGATGAATTGAGGACGGCGCAAGCAGTGCTACTGCCGTTGGAGCTTGGATTGTCGCTGGAGCAAACAGCGAAAGCGATCGGCCGGTCGGTGGGGGCGACGTGCAATTTGCGCACGCGCTACTGCAAGGTTGCCCGT
>JANJXF010000184.1 GCA_024709165.1 Thiobacillus sp.
GGAACCTATCAATTTCCTTGATCGAGTCCATACTTGTCGATAAATTTTACACTTCATTTTTATCCCCTTCGCCACCTCCATAGCCTTGTTTTTTAGGATATTTCACGAAACATCCCGTCCCCCGCGGACGCCGTTCACCCCACCGCATCTCTCTCCACCCCCTATTTCTGTCGGAATTTTTTACACTTCCGGTCCAAACCTACCATGGCGCTTCGGGTGCATTGGCCTATTGATACTTTTATCCACATGATTTTAAAGGCGTATAAGCAAATTCTTCTGAAAACTGGTACACCCGTTGCTTAATGTTCGTTGCCGCAAGGGGATTTTTCAGGTGCAGAGTACCGCGCTCAGTGGCAGGAGGATGTAGTAGTACTTTCGATCGATACGACCTTTCTACATGAGGAGATTTACCCAATGAAATTCACGATGACAAAAATTGCTGCCGCTGCTGCTCTGGCTCTCGCTTCCAGCACCGCTTTCGCCGCCTCCGTTTCGACCGGTGGCGTTTTCCAGATGAACGTGAACGGCGGCCTGGACCAGTCCGGTATCGCTGGCGGCGGCGCGCCTGTCAATACTGACGCCACCATCTCGGGCTTTGTTGATCAGGCTGCTGGTACCTGGGGCGTGTCGTCCGCTACGCCTTTCTTCGGTAGCATTTGGACTGCGAGCAACGGCCAGCTGATCACCGCCGCCGGTTCCTACAGCCTCGACACCACTTCTGGTGCTGTGAGTTCCATCGGTGCCCCGACCACGGCTAACGACGGAACCATCCAGTTCACGATTGGCGCGGACCAGGTCGCCGGCACGATCGACTTTGCCTGGGGCGTCACTTCCGGCATTCGCGTCGTGAACGTGTGGAACGTCAATGCCAACGGCAGCCTGACCACCGCAATCGTCCCGGGCATGGAAAACGGCCCCTTCCCCGGCTACAACGCCAACTTCAACCTGACCGGGGCTAACCTGATCACGCCGGTGCCCGAGGCTTCGACCTACGGCATGATGCTGGCAGGTCTGGGTCTGGTCGGCTTCGCAGTGCGTCGTCGCAAGCTGATGGCCTGAGTGCGGGCATGCCCGGAATGCGTTCCGGGTTGATCGCGCTTCCGGCTACGCTGTGGCCGGACAAGGTGCAAAAAAATCGGCGGGTTACCCCCGCCGTGTTTTTTTTGATTTGAGGGGAAAAAAAGGGGGTTTAA
>JANJXF010000028.1 GCA_024709165.1 Thiobacillus sp.
ATCAAGGGCACCGACTTCGAGAACAAGTCGCTGGAAGACATCGTCAAGACCGCGCCCGCCGGCGGTGTCTACAACAACGCTGCGCAGGTGTGGAACCATACCTTCTTCTGGAACTGCCTCACCCCCAACGGGGGCGGCGCCCCGAGCGGCGCGCTGGCCGAGGCGATCAACAAGAAGTGGGGCAGCTGCGACGAATTCAAGAAGACCTTCCAGTCCTCTGCCGTGGGCAACTTCGGCTCCGGCTGGACCTGGCTGGTGAAGAAGGCCGACGGCTCGGTCGACATCGTCAACATGGGCGCCGCAGGCACTCCGCTGACCACCGGCGACAAGGCGCTGCTGTGCGTGGACGTGTGGGAGCACGCCTACTACATCGACTACCGCAACCTGCGCCCCAAGTTCGTCGAGACCTTCCTCAACAACATGGTGAACTGGAAGTTCGCGGAAGCGAATTTCGCGTAACAGAGATCGCCCGAACCCGCGCGTGCGGAATCGAACACAAAGGGGGACCGCATTGCGGTCCCCCTTTGTGTCGGCTCTATGCCGTTTCCACTGGAAATTGACTTCTCAACAAACATGACGGTCGGTAGTACAGGCTCTCTCTCCCCGCGAACAGATAAACAGTCGCCCCTGCAAAACTCTCACACCTCGCATAAAACAATGGAACTCACCTAAATTTCCCACACCAGAATCTCGCAGGAATTAAAATAACAGGCGCTGAAACCTGAGAGAAATCGACCGCCGAGAGACGAGATGACCGACGACTTTTTCCGTGCCCGCCTGGAGCAGATGATTGACCTCAAGCACCCGCTCGCGGTGCTGGCGAACCGGCTGCCATGGACACAACTTGAAGCGGCCCTCGCGCCGACCTTCGCGCACAAGCACCGCGACGAAAAGCGGATCGAAGACAACGACCTGTTCGGCCCCACGCTGGCCAGCGCGGGAGCCGGGGTGAGCGCCGCCGGACGCCCCCGCCTGTCGATCCGGCTCATGACCTCGCTGCTGACCGACTGAGCTATTCATTTGCCACGATCCATTCGGCATCCCGACACCGGTCACGATCACGCGAAATGACCGGTCACGTTCCGTGAAATCCGCATTTAGAGTCCAATCACCCGAGACAGGAGATTGAACATGAAGAAGCGATTCACCGAAGAACAGATCATTGGTTTTCTGCGGGAAGCGGAAGCAGGCCTGCCAGTAGCACAGATCATTGGTTTTCTGCGGGAAGCGGAAGCAGGCCTGCCAGTAGCGGAGCTGTGCCGCCGGCACGGTTTCTCGGAAGCCAGCTACTACCCTGGCGGAACAAGCTTGGTGGGATGAGTGTTTCGGATGCCCGGCGTCTGAAAGAACTGGAAGCGGAAGAAGATCCCGGTTGCCGATCGCCATCCCCTGGAGCGCCTGCTGGCAGCCAACCAGGTGTGGTCAATGGATTTCGTGTTTGATCGGACCGCAGAAGGGCGCAGCATCAAAAGCCTGACCGTTGTCGATGACGCCACTCATGAAGCCGTGGCCATCGTTCCGGAACGGGCAATGGGCGGGACCCAGCTGGTTCGTGCGCATTCCGCCGAAACTGGACACTCAGCCCACGGCAAAGTGGACGGTCGGAGCGAAGCGACACATGGGGTGGATAATGTTTACTCCAGGTTGGGTTCTTTCGTCAATTTTGGCGTGATTCGATGGTCATGGTTCAGCGTACCCAGCGACGGGTGTCCTTCAAGAGCAGCAGCAATTGCTGCTCGCGCAGCGGCGATGCGATGAACCCGAACCGGGTGTAGAACTGCGCCGCTTCTTCATCGATGGGGTGGGTCAGCATGGCACGGATGCCAGCCTGCTCGGCAATCAACATCGTGCGGCGAATCGCGTCCTGCAGCAGACCAAAGCCGATGCCTCGCCCCTGATCCGCCACCGATACAGCGAGTCTCGCCAGGATCACCACAGGTAACGGGCACTGCCCCATTCCCTTGCGGATGCGCTCCGGCGCGTCCAGTGTGTCGACTTGCCCTACGGTCAGGCTGAAGTAGCCCGCCACGCGGCCATCGTCCTCGGCAACGACGAAGGTCTTGGCCGAGCCACTGCCCTGAGCCTGACGGGCGTGGCGCAAGAGCCAGTCGTTCAGCGCAGGCTTGCCGCAATCAAAAGCCTCCAGCCGATGCTGCGCGGCCAGCGGCTCCGGTGCGCGCAACGTCACTGCGCGTCCCAGGGCGCCTTGCGGGCAAACAGGTCACGCAAACCCTCGTTGGCCTGTTCGGGGTGCTCCAGCAGATCCATCAGGGCTTGGTACTGACTGCCCGAAACCATGAACAATCGTTGATCGAGCAGGGTCTGCTCTGCGGCCAGGCAAGCGCTGTCGAGAATGAAATCGGTCAGCGACTTGTGGGCCACCTCGGCGGCACGGCGCAGCACCACCTCCTGTTCGGGGGTGGCACGCAATCCGAGGCGGGCCGAACGAGCGGAAGGCGACGATGCAACAGCAGTCATGGCAGCACCTCTTTTGTTAGATCAACTGCCGCAATGTTAGTACAAATGACGCACGTCGTCTAGTTGCACTGGTGACCGGTGGTCGTTGTTAACGATGAACCAGCACGCGTGTTAGCGCCAATGTAAAACTGACCCACCCCGCCGAAGTCAACTGACCCACCTGGGATAGGTTGGCGGCTTTTTTGCCGCGATGCTGACTCAGAAGCAACTCAGGAGCAAACAGTGGAAGTGAGAGTGATGGCCCGACAGGGCAAGGGGATTCGAGAGATCGCGTGGGAGATAGGCCTCTCCCGCAACACCGTCAGGAAATACCTGCGCAAGGACGGGCCACCGGTGTGCAAGCCACGATCACAACGAGCGACGAAGCTCGACCCGCTCAAGGCGTATCTCGTCGAGCGTGTCAGCCAGGCCAAGCCGGCCTGGCTGCCAGCGACGGTGCTGTTGCGCGAGACACGACAGCAGGGCTACGCCGGCGGCATCTCCCAGCTCAAGGCCTTTCTCGCGCCGATGAAGCCGGTGAAGGCGGACGGGGGCCCCGTCGCCCGGTTCGAGACCGGGCCTGGCCGGCAGATGCAGGTCGACTTCATCACCTTCCGGCGCAAGCGCCCCCTGTCCGCTTTCGTCGCCACCCTGGGTTACAGCCGCATGAACTTTGTCCGGTTCGGCGTCAGCCAGGATTTCGAAGCAGTGCGCGATGACCTGATCGCCGCCTTTGCCTACTTCGGTGGCGCGCCGCAGGAAGTCCTGTTCGACAACATGAAGGCCGTCGTCCTCAGTCGATTCGCCGTTTGCCTGTGTTGAGATCAACCTTGGCAACGTGCCAGGGCGGCTGCAGGCCAAGCGCGGTGGTGAAGAGGGCTTCGATCTGAATAGTCATCGGGCAAGAAGTTGGTCAGTATCGGGCGGTTATACCACCGACCGTCATGTTTGTTGAGAAGTCAATTTCCACTGGAAACAGTATAGAGCCGAGTTTGATGCTGTTTTCACCATCTGGACACCCATGCCGCAACGCGTACTGTGGTGGGGAAAGTCGCACAAACCATCCCTGAGGAACAATCCAGGTTTAACCGATCCGTAAATCCCATAATCGCAGTAGAGCTATAGCCATGTTCTATAGATGCGATCAGGATTATGTCTTTGAAATTCAAGCCGGAGTGTTTCATAGTTACGCCCAGTCAACTGCTTGTAAGCGATGTAAGCGCATTTTGCATGACATCATCGCGGCGAGAATCAACGCATGATGATTTGCGATGGAAGCAAATCTTCATTATTTGTAAATGTTGATTGATCATTATGCATAAGCTGATTTGTCCGTTACTCTAAATTTAAAAGGAGCCATAACCATGTCATCGGCAACCAGGCAAGAGGTACTCAGACATCTCGAAACAACTCCACTTATCCAGCCGGCATTGCATAAACAGACGCATGCACCTGCCCCCACCGAGATTAATCATACTCTCTACAGGGCGTATACGCGGGCGCAGCATGACATAGGTGGCGAGCCGGATATTCCGGTTATGTATCACGAAAAAGAAGAAGAAATCTGGGAACTCAATACTTTTGCCACCTGCGAATGTTTGGCTTGGCGTGGCGTGTGGACTGCGGAGGAGCGCCGCCGCAAGCAGAATTGCGACGTTGGCCAGACGCAGTACCTGGGTTTGCCTTACTACGGGCGTTGGCTGATGACTGCCGCGCGCATCATGGTCGACAAGCAATTTGTCACGCTAACCGAGCTGCATAACAAGATTGCCGAGCTTAAGGAGCGCGTTGCCGCCGGCCAAGGGCTGGGCGAATACCTTCCTGCAAAAACCAAGTAATTGCAAGCAATTAATTGATGAGGTGAATATCCATGAGTCACAAGCCACATTGGGATCGAACCCACCACGCCAGCGTAGCCACCGGCATTGGCGATCCACAGTGCTTCAAGGGCATGGCTGGCGAGCCGAAATTCAAAGAAGGCGATCGTGTTCGTATTAAGGATCTGCCTGACTTATTCTATACCCGGACCATGACGTACACCCGCGGTGCCACGGGCACTGTCGTCAAGTTGGTGTATGAAAGCCCGGCAGCCGAGGATGAGGCTTTCGGTAATGAAGAGAATGTGGAATGGTTTTACAGCATCGTATTTTCGCAGAAGGATCTTTGGCCCGAGTACAGCGATGCTTTTGGGAATGACACTCTGGAGACGGAAATTCCCGAGCGTTATCTCGAAAAGCCCAATTCCTGAGAGCCTGATCTGACTCCGGGACATTATTGAACATAGAGGGAATGAAGATGTCAGCAGACCACGACCACGATCACGACCACGACCACGACCACGACCACAAACCTGCGCCGATGGTGGATGAAGTCAGTGATTTCGAGATACTTGAGATGGCTGTTCGTGAACTGGCCATTGAAAAAGGGCTGTTTTCCGCCGAAGACCACCGCGTATGGAAAGACTAC
>JANJXF010000045.1 GCA_024709165.1 Thiobacillus sp.
TAACGCTGCTGTGCTGCTCAACAACAAACTGGAGCCGATCGGCACGCGTATCTTTGGCCCGGTGACCCGCGAGTTGCGTACCGAGAAGTTCATGAAGATCGTCTCGCTGGCGCCGGAAGTGCTGTAAGGGGGAATCATGGCAAAAATTCGCAAGAACGATCAGGTCGTGATCCTGGCGGGCAAAGACAAGGGCAAGCGTGGCACGGTGCTGCGCGTGCTGGATGATGGTGCCGTGCTGGTCGAAGGGGTGAATCGGGTGAAAAAGCACCAGAAGCCCAACCCCATGCGCAATCAACAGGGTGGCATTGTCGAAAAGGAAATGCCGATCGACGCATCGAACGTGGCGCTCTTCAATGTCGCCACGCAGAAGGCGGACCGGGTCGGTTTCAAGACGCTGGAGGATGGCCGCAAGGTGCGGATCTATAAATCCAATGGCGAAATGGTTGACGCTCAGGGGTAATCATGGCGCGCTTGCAAGAATTTTATCGTGAAACCGTCGTTCCCAAGCTGGTCGAGCAGTTTGGTTACAAGTCGGTCATGGAGGTCCCGCGCATCCAGAAAATCACCCTCAATATGGGGGTGGGTGAGGCGGTTGCCGACAAGAAGGTGATGGAGCACGCCGTTGGCGACATGCAGAAAATCGCCGGCCAGAAACCGGTCGTGACCAAGTCAAAAAAATCGATCGCCGGCTTCAAGATTCGCGAAAACTATCCGGTCGGTTGCATGGTGACGCTGCGGCGCGGGCAAATGTATGAGTTTCTCGATCGCCTGGTGACGGTTGCGATGCCGCGCATCCGCGACTTCCGTGGTGTGTCGGGCAAGTCCTTCGATGGTCGTGGCAACTACAACATGGGTGTCCAGGAACAGATCATTTTCCCTGAGATCGAGTACGACAAGATCGATGCGCTGCGTGGCATGAACATCACGATCACCACCACCGCCAAGACCGACGAAGAGGCCCGCGCGCTGCTGGCCGCCTTCAGTTTCCCGTTCAAGAATTGAGGTAGGCATGGCCAAAGTATCCTTGATCAACCGTGAAGAAAAGCGCGCGCGCATGGTTAAGAAGTATGCCGCCAAGCGTGCCGAGCTCAAGGCTGCGATCGCGAACCCGCGCAGCAGCGACGACGAGCGCATGGCTGCCCTGCAGGCCCTGCAGGCCCTGCCGCGCAATGCGAGCCCTGTACGCCAACGCAATCGTTGCCAGTTGACCGGGCGGCCGCGTGGCGTCTTCGCGAAGTTCGGCTTGGCGCGCGGCAAGCTGCGCGAGTATGCGATGCGCGGCGAGATTCCGGGCATTGTCAAGGCAAGCTGGTGAGAGGCGAACATTATGAGTATGAGTGATCCCATCGCGGACATGCTGACCCGCATCCGCAATGCGCAGGGCGTAGAGAAGGCCAGCGTGACCATGCCTTCGTCGAAGGTGAAGGTTGCCATCGCGCAGGTGCTGAAGGACGAGGGCTACATCGACGATTTCGCCGTGCGCGGCGCGAACGGCAAGCCGGAACTCGAACTTCAGCTTAAATACTACGCCGGCCGTCCGGTCATCGAGCGCATCGAACGTGTGAGCAAGCCCGGCCTGCGCATTTACAAGGGTGTTGAGGATCTGCCGCGCGTCATGAACGGTCTTGGTGTGGCGATCGTCTCCACCTCGCGCGGCGTGATGGCTGACCGCCATGCGCGCGCCAAGGGCGTGGGCGGCGAAATTCTGTGCGTGGTCGCGTAAGCGGAGGTATATAGACATGTCACGCGTAGCCAAGAGTCCGATCACCCTGCCGAAAGGCGTCGAGGTCGTGGTCGGCAACACAATTTCCGTCAAGGGCCCGCTGGGCAACCTGCAGCAGGCGGCGTCGGCCGAGGTCAGCGTCACGCTCGCGGATGGGGCGCTGAATTTCGCGCCCACGCGCGACACCATCCAGGCCAATGCGATGGCCGGGACGATGCGCGCGCTGGTCAACAACATGGTACGCGGCGTCACGCAGGGGTTCGAGAAGCGCTTGACGCTCATCGGCGTGGGGTTTCGCGCCCAGGCCCAGGGCGATGCGCTCAACCTGACGTTGGGTTTCTCGCACCCCGTGGTGCACAAGATGCCGGCCGGCATCAAGGCCGAGACGCCTACGCAGACCGAGATCGTGATCAAGGGGATCGATCGCCAGGTCGTGGGACAGGTGGCCGCCGACGTGCGCGCGTATCGTCCGCCCGAGCCCTACAAGGGCAAGGGTGTCCGCTACGCGGATGAGGTGGTCATCAAGAAAGAGACCAAGAAGAAGTAAGGCTTTAAGGACAAACCATGAACACGAAGCAAACACGGATTCGCCGAGCGCGCAAAACCCGCGCCAAGATCGCGGCCGTCAAGGCGATTCGGCTGGCCATTCATCGCACCAACAGCCACATCTACGCGCAGATCATTTCTGCCGACGGGGGCACGGTGATGACCAGCGCCTCGTCGAACGACAAGGATCTGCGCACCTTGGTGGCAAATGGTGGAACGGTTGCTGCGGCTGCAGCGGTCGGCAAGCGCCTCGCCGAGAAGGCCAAGGATCTCGGTATCGAGAAGGTGGCCTTCGACCGTTCCGGCTTCAGTTTCCATGGGCGTGTCAAGGCCCTGGCGGAAGCGGCCCGCGAAGGCGGTTTGGTTTTTTAACGAGGCAGAATCAAGATGGCCCGTACAGCACCTGGCAGCACCAACGAAGAGCGCGGCGACGGCCTGCGCGAAAAGATGATCTCGGTCAACCGCGTCACCAAGGTGGTGAAGGGTGGCCGCATCATGGGCTTTGCCGCGCTCACTGTGGTGGGCGACGGCGATGGCGGCATCGGCATGGGCAAGGGCAAGTCCCGCGAAGTGCCTGTGGCCGTGCAGAAGGCGATGGAAGAGGCACGCCGCAAGATGGTCAAGATCAACTTGAAGAACGGCACCTTTCACCACACCGTGGTCGGCCAGCATGGCGCCTCGCGCGTGCTCATCCAGCCGGCGTCCGAAGGTACCGGCATCATCGCCGGCGGTGCCATGCGCGCGGTGTTCGAGGTGATGGGCGTACAGAACGTGCTGGCCAAGTGCCTGGGGTCGACCAATCCCTACAACGTCGTGCGGGCCACCCTCGACGGCTTGCAGAAGCTGTCGGCGCCGTCCGAGATTGCGGCCAAGCGCGGCAAGTCCGTCGAAGAAATCACGGGGTAAGTTGCAGTCATGAGCGAGCAAAAGAAAATCACGGTCACGCTGGTGAAGAGCCTCATTGGCACCAAGGCGCCGCACCGCGCCTGCGTGCGCGGCCTGGGCCTGCGTCGTCTCAATCATACCGTCGAAGTGGCGGATACGCCCGAAAACCGCGGCATGATCAATCGTGTCGCCTATCTGGTGAAGTGCGAGGCCTAATATGGAACTGAATACCATCCAGCCGGCTGACGGCGCCAAGAAGGACAAGCGCCGCGTTGGCCGTGGCATTGGCTCCGGGCTCGGCAAGACCGCCGGGCGTGGCCACAAGGGGCAGAAATCCCGCGCCGGCGGCTTTCACAAGGTGGGCTTCGAGGGCGGCCAGATGCCGATGCAGCGCCGTCTGCCCAAACGCGGCTTCGTGTCGCTGACCAAGGCCGACACGGCGCGCGTGCGCCTATCCGATATCGCGCGGGTCGGTGCGGACGAGATCGATCTGCTGGTTCTCAAGCAGGCGGGCGTCGTCGGCGCTGCAGTGAAGGCTGCGCGCGTCTATCTTGCTGGCGAAATCGGCCGCGCGGTCAAGCTGCGCGGCATTGCCGTGACCAAGGGCGCGCGTGCGGCGATCGAAGCTGCGGGCGGCAGCGTCGGCGAATAAGCGGGCGAGGGGCGCGTCGTGGCCATCCCGAAAACCGGCTTGAACAAGTTCGGCGACCTCAAGCGTCGGCTGCTGTTCCTGCTGGGTGCGCTCGTCGTCTATCGCATCGGCACGTTCATTCCCGTACCGGGCATCGATCCCCTCGTGCTCGACCAGCTGTTCAAATCGCAGCAGGGCGGCATCCTGGGCATGTTCAACATGTTCTCGGGCGGCGCGCTATCGCGCTTCAGCGTGTTCGCGCTTGGCATCATGCCGTACATTTCGGCTTCGATCATCGTGCAGCTGATGAGCTCGGTGTCGCCCCAGCTCAAGGAGCTGAAGAAAGAAGGCGAGGCCGGACGGCGCAAGATCACCCAGTACACGCGTTACGGCACGCTGTTCCTCGCGGTGTTCCAGTCGATGGGCATCGCGATCGCGCTCGAGTCGCAGGCTGGCTTGGTGCTCGATCCCGGATTCGGCTTTCGCGTGATCACCGTGGTGACGCTGACCGCCGGGACCATGTTCCTCATGTGGCTCGGCGAGCAGATCACCGAACGCGGCCTGGGCAACGGCATTTCGATCATCATTTTCGCCGGCATCGCGGCGGGGCTGCCGGCGGCGATCGGCGGCACGCTGGAGCTCACCCGCACCGGGGCGTTCTCCATCCCGCTCGTGCTGCTGCTGTTCGTTGGGGTGATCATGGTGACCGCGCTGGTGGTGTTTGTCGAACGCGGTCAGCGCAAGATTCTGGTCAACTATGCGAAGCGGCAGGTCGGCAAGATGGTGGTGGGTGGACAGAGTTCGCATTTGCCGCTGAAGCTGAACATGGCCGGGGTGATCCCGCCGATCTTCGCCTCCTCCATTATTCTGTTCCCGGCCACGCTTGCCGGATGGTTCGGCAGTGGCGAAAGCATGGGCTGGCTGCGTGACATTGCCGGTACGCTCTCGCCCGGACAGCCGGTGTATGTTCTGTTGTACGCGCTGGCGATCATCTTCTTCTGTTTCTTCTATACGGCCCTGGTGTTCGATCCGAAGGAAACCGCCGACAACCTGAAGAAAAGCGGCGCTTTCGTGCCGGGGATTCGTCCGGGCGACCAGACGGCGCGATACATCGACAAAATTCTCACCCGGCTGACGCTGGTGGGCGCGATCTACATCACGCTGGTGTGCCTGCTGCCCGAATTCCTGATCCTGAAATGGAACGTACCGTTCTATTTCGGCGGTACCTCGCTGCTGATCATTGTGGTGGTGGCGATGGATTTCATGGCGCAGGTGCAGGCTTACGTCATGTCGCACCAGTATGAAGGATTGCTGAAGAAGGCGAATTTCAGGAACGGTCTGGTGGGACGCTGATGTCGAAGGAAGATGTGATCCAGATGCAGGGCGAGGTGCTGGAAAACCTGCCCAATGCCACATTTCGGGTCAAGCTGGAAAACGGACACGTTCTGCTGGGACATATTTCGGGCAAGATGCGCATGCACTACATCCGCATTCTGCCTGGCGACAAGGTGACCGTCGAACTGACGCCGTACGATCTGACCAAGGGGCGGATCGTTTTCAGGGCTAAATGATTGTATGACCGGTGGCATGCCGCCGGCGAGTGAATGGAGAAAACCATGAGAGTGCAGGCTTCAGTCAAGAAAATGTGCCGCAAGTGCAAGATCGTCCGCCGCAAGGGCGTGCTCCGCGTGATCTGCGAGGATCCGCGTCACAAACAGCGCCAGGGCTGAGCCGGCGCATTAAATGATCGGCCCCTGGGCGGGCCGATGTGTTATAATTTTTTGTTTTCCGTTCGGAGCTTTGCGAATGGCCCGTATAGCAGGGGTTAACATCCCGAATCACCAGCATGCTGTCATTGCGTTGACTGCAATCTTCGGCATCGGCCGCACCACGTCCGGCAAGATCTGCGACGCCGCCGGCGTTGCACACACCGCCAAGATCAAGGACCTGACCGAGACCGAGATGGAGCGTCTGCGCGAAGGCGTCTCGCGTTTCACGGTCGAGGGCGACCTGCGCCGCGAGGTCACGATGAACATCAAGCGCCTGATGGACCTGGGCTGTTACCGTGGCTTCCGTCATCGCAAGGGCTTGCCGGTGCGCGGCCAGCGCACCCGCACCAATGCGCGCACCCGCAAGGGTCCGCGCAAGGCCATCAAAAAGTAAGGATTAGATCATGGCAACGAAAACCGCCGCACGTGTGCGCAAGAAGGTCAAGAAGAATGTCGCCGAAGGCATTGCGCACATTCATGCGTCCTTCAACAACACCATCGTGACCATCACCGACCGCCAGGGCAACGCGCTGTCGTGGGCGACCTCGGGGGGCGCGGGCTTCAAGGGTTCGCGCAAGTCGACGCCGTTCGCCGCACAGGTCGCGGCAGAGAATGCTGGCAAGATGGCGCAGGAATTCGGTGTGAAGAACCTGGAAGTCCGCATCAAGGGTCCCGGGCCCGGCCGCGAATCGAGCGTACGCGCGCTCAACGCACTCGGCTTCAAGATCACCGCAATCTCCGACGTCACGCCGATTCCGCACAACGGTTGCCGGCCGTCGAAAAAGCGTCGCATCTAACATCAGGGAATACCATGGCTCGTAATCTCGACCCCAAGTGCCGTCAGTGCCGCCGCGAAGGCGAGAAACTGTTCCTCAAAGGCGAAAAGTGCTTCACCGACAAGTGCGCCATCGAGCGCCGTGCCTATGCGCCCGGCCAGCATGGCCAGAAAAGCGGCGCACGTCTGTCCGGCTACGGCGTCCAGCTGCGCGAAAAGCAGAAGATTCGCCGTATCTACGGTGTGCTTGAAGGCCAGTTCCGTCTTGTCTACAAGGAAGCCGACCGTCGCAAGGGCGTGACCGGCGAGAACCTGCTGGCGCTGCTGGAATCGCGTCTGGACTCGGTGTGTTATCGCATGGGTTTCGGTGCGTCGCGCACGGAGGCGCGTCAGGTGGTGCGCCACAACGGCATTCTGGTCAATGGCCGCCGCGTCAACATCCCGTCGTATCAGGTTCGCGCCGGCGACGTCGTCGAGGTGACGGAAAAGGCCAAGGCGCACCTGCGCATCAAGGCGGCTGCCGAAGCGACCGCGGCGCGCGGCTATCCCGAGTGGATCGAGGTCGATACGAAGGCGCTCAAGGGTACTTACAAGGCTGCCCCGCAGCGTTCCGAGCTGCCGTCGACCATCAACGAATCGCTGGTCATCGAACTCTACTCCAAGTAAGCCTGAGCCCGACGTAAGGAAAAGCACCCCATGCAAAGCGCAACGGATTTTCTCAAGCCGCGGATCGTCGAGGTGGATCGTGCCTCGCCGCTGCACGCCAAGGTCATCATGGAACCCTTCGAGCGCGGCTACGGCCATACGCTCGGCAATGCGCTGCGTCGTGTCCTGCTGTCGTCCATGGTCGGCTATGCACCGACCGAGGTCACCATCAGCGGCGTCGTGCACGAGTACTCGACCATCGAAGGTGTGCAGGAAGACGTCGTCGACATCCTGCTCAATCTCAAGGGAATCGCCTTCAAGATGCACGGCAAGCCGGCCGCGATCCTGCGTGTCTCCAAATCCGGCGAAGGCGTGGTGACGGCGGGTGATATCGAGATCGGTCACGACATCGAGGTGTTGAACCCGGACCACGTCATTGCGCACCTCACCAAGGGTGGCAAACTCGACATGGAGATCAAGATCGAGGCAGGCCGCGGCTACCAGCCGGCCACCGTGCGCAAGGTGCCGGAAGAGACTCGTGCTGTCGGCTCGATCCTGGTCGATGCCTCGTTCAGCCCGGTGCGCCGCGTTGCGTATTCGGTCGAAAGCGCGCGTGTCGAACAGCGCACCGACCTCGACCGCCTGGTGATCGACATCGAGACCAATGGCGTGGTGGAGCCCGAGGAAGCGGTGCGGACTGCCGCCCGCATCCTGGTCAGCCAGCTGTCGGTGTTTGCCGATCTGGAAGGCACCCCTGTGCAATCCGAGTCACCGCGCTCGCCGCAGGTCGACCCGATGCTGCTGCGCCCGGTGGACGATCTGGAACTGACCGTGCGTTCGGCGAACTGCTTGAAGGCCGAGAATATCTACTTCATCGGCGACCTGATCCAGCGCTCCGAGACCGAGCTGCTGCGCACGCCGAACCTCGGGCGCAAGTCGCTGAACGAGATCAAGGACGTGCTCGCCTCCAAGGGGCTGTCCCTCGGCATGAAGCTGGAGAACTGGCCGCCTGCCGGACTCGAGCGCCCCTGATTCAACCCGGCTCTGACAATAAAGTGCGGGTCGCCGTGGCAGGCGATCTGGCCCAAGAATACACATTGAAAGGAAACCGCCATGCGCCATCGTCAATCGAACCGCAAACTCAATCGCACCACCAGTCATCGTCTGGCCATGTTCCGCAACATGACGGTGTCGCTGCTGCGCCATGAAGTGATCAAGACCACGTTGCCCAAGGCCAAGGATCTGCGCCGCTTCGTCGAGCCGCTGATCACCCTGGGCAAGGAGCCCACGCTGGCCAACCATCGCCTGGCCTTCGATCGCCTGCGCGATCGCGAAATGGTGGTGAAGCTGTTCGGCGAGCTGGGACCGCGCTACAAGGCCCGCCCCGGCGGCTATCTGCGCATCCTGAAGTATGGTTTCCGTGTCGGCGACAATGCGCCGATGGCACTGGTCGAACTGGTCGATCGTCCCGCGTCGGACGAGGTGCCCGCCGACGCCGAATGAGGCGGACGCGACACAGAATGCAGCCGGGCGTGTCCCGGCTTTTTTGCGTCGGCACGCACGTCCGTGGGAGCAGACTTGCGGGCAGGGCCGGGACGCGTGCATAGTCAAGCCATCCGGCCCGGGTTTGCCCACTCATGATCGTCCTCTTTACCGATTTTGGCACCCGCGACCCCTATGTGGGACAGGTGAAGGCGCGACTCGCTGTCGAAGCGCCGGGCGTTGCGGTGATCGACCTGCTGCACGAGGTGCCGGATTTCAATGCACATGCCGGTGCCCATCTGCTGGCTGCGCTGGTGGGCGGGTTTCCGCCTGGCGCGGTGTTCCTTGCGGTGGTGGATCCGGGCGTGGGTACGCCGCGCGGGACCGTGGTGATGCAGGCGGGCGGCCGCTGGTACGTGGGACCGGACAACGGCCTGCTGTCGGTGGTCGCCGCACGCGCGCCGGATGCACGGCTGTGGCGCATCACCTGGCGGCCGGATGAGCTGTCCGCCACGTTCCACGGGCGCGACCTGTTCGCTCCCATCGTGGCGGCGCTGGCGCGTGGCGAGTTTCCGCGGGAGCGGCTCGCCATGGTCGATGCGCCAGGTGTGGAATTCGACGCCGGCGACCTGCCCCGGATCATCTACATCGACCACTACGGCAATGCCTGGATCGGCGTGCGCGGCGAGCCGCGTGTTGCGCGGGTGAGCGCGGCGGGGACGGTTTTTGCCTACGGCACCTGCTTCGGCGCGGTGGAGAAGGGGCAGCGTCTGTGGTTCGTCAACAGCGTCGGCCTCATCGAACTGGCGGTCAATCGCGGCAGCGCCGCGGCGACATACGGCTTGCGCGTCGGCGACCGTGTCGACGTGGAACGCGTGAACTGAGAATCAGCCAGGTCTCATCAAGCCACGCGCAAAAAACCGTTGATCCCGGATAGCGCCTCGCCGGGGGGCTGACGATTCATCCGGCGGGTGTGTCCTGCCGGCGGCGCCGGACTCGATATCCAAGTCCCGCACCAAGGGGAGGAAGCGGTCGGCTGCGGTTTCCAGATTGATGCTGGCGCGGGGGGGAGTGGTGCAGACCGGATCGCCGAGCGCGGCGAAGAAGCCGTAACGGTTGTGCCGCTGTCGTGCTGCGTACGGGTTTCCATATACACTCTCGGCGCAGCATATCTTCCTGTCGGAGGTTTCCCTGAAAACTTCGGCCGGCTGTGCTGGGTATGGAGTGTGCCGCATCGACGCGGCGCGATCCGGAACCGAACGGATGTGCTTCGGCGCGAGCTGCGGGTGGGGCTTTCTGGACGCCGGTGGGAACCGCCGGACACCTGCCGCTAAAACATGTGAATTCCTGGGCATGACGATGGCCTTTCCTATGCCGGCTTCGAGATTGAAACGTATCGTGCTGGCGGCACTCCTTCTCTTCGGTGCCGCTGCCATCTGGATGGCGCTCCGGGATTCCGGGGATGTCGAGCCGCGTGGCAGCGTAACCGTTGCCGGGCAGGCCGCGGGATCTGCCGGGGCACGCGCCGCACTTGCCGTCACCACCGTCACCCCGCAGTGGAGTGAATGGCCGCAGGTGCTGCCCGCCAATGGCAATGTTGCGGCCTGGCAGGAGGCGGTGATCGGTGCCGAGATCGGCAATCTGCGGCTCACCGAAGTGCGGGTGAATGTCGGTGACCGCGTGCACAAGGGCGAAGTCCTGGCGCGCATTGCCGACGACACCCTGAGCGCCGAACTGGCCGAGGCAACGGCAGCGCTGGCCGAAGCGGAGGCGATGCTCGCCGAGGCGCGCGCCAACGGCGACCGTGCGCGGCAGTTTCAGGCGACCGGCTTCCTCAGCGCGCAGCAGATCACCCAGTATCTGACCGCCGAGAAGACGGCGCTTGCTCGCCTCGACGCCGCGCGCGCGCGGCAGCAGTCGGCACGGCTGCGCCTGGCGCAGACGGTCGTGCGTGCGCCCGACAACGGGGTGATTTCCGCACGCACCGCGACGGTGGGCTCGATGGCCGAGCCGGGACAGGAACTGTTCCGCCTGATCCGCGGCGGCCGCCTCGAATGGCGTGCCGAGGTGAGCGCACCCGATCTTGGGCGCTTGAAGCCGGGTGTCGCGGCGGTCTTGAGCGCGCCCGATGGCACGCATGTGCAGGGACGTGTGCGCACGGTCGCGCCCACCGTGGACCCGCAGACTCTCAATGGGCTGGTGTATGTCGACCTGCCGGTTGCGCAGACCGGCCATGCGCTGCGCGCGGGCAGCTTCGCACGCGGCCAGTTCGAACTGGGACACGCGCGCGTACTGAGTCTGCCGCAGTCTGCCGTGCTGCTGCGCGAAGGCTTTGCCTACGTGTTCCGGCTCGACGAGCAGGGCCCGGTCGCGGAGACGAAAGTCAGCGTGGGCCAGCGCATGGGCGATCGCATCGAGATCGTCGGTGGCATCGCCGAGGATGCGCGCGTGGTGGCGAGCGGCGTCGGTTTTCTGATCGACGGCGATCGCGTGCGCGTGGTCGCCGGCTCCGCGACGGCGGAAACGAAACCGCAGAGCGGTTCGCGATGAACGTCTCGTCCTGGGCGATCCGGAATCCGGTTCCGTTCGTGCTGCTGTTCGTCATGCTGACGCTGACGGGGCTGTTCGCATTCAGGGCGATGAAGATCCAGCAGTTCCCGGATATCGACCTGCCGACGGTGACGGTGTCGGCGACGCTGCCTGGCGCGGCACCTGCGCAGCTTGAAACCGAGGTTGCGCGCAAGATCGAGAACGTCGTTGCCACGCTGCAGGGCGTCAAACACATCTACACCAAGGTGCAGGACGGCACTGCGACGATCACCGTCGAGTTCCGTCTGGAAAAACCGACGCAGGAGGCGCTGGACGATGTGCGCGACGCGGTCTCGCGCATCCGCTCCGATCTGCCGGGTGATCTGCGCGATCCGGTGATCTCGAAAGTCAACCTGGCCGGCTCGCCGATCCTGACCTATACCGTTGCGTCCAGCCGCATGGACGACGAGGCGCTGTCCTGGTTCGTCGACAACACCGTCGCCAAGCGCCTGCTCAGCGTGCGCGGCGTGGGTGCGGTTGCGCGCGTGGGCGGCGTCGACCGGGAGGTGCGCGTGGAGCTCGATCCGGCGCGCCTGCTGGCGCTGCGTGTCACGGCCGCGGATATCTCGCGCCAGCTGCGGCGGGTTCAGCAGGAAGCGTCGGGCGGACGCGCCGACGTCGGCGGTGCGGAACAGACGGTGCGCACCATCGCCACGGTGCGCTCGGCCGGCGAGCTGGCGCGCATGGACATCGCGCTGTCCGATGGCCGCAGCGTCCGTCTGGACCAGGTCGCCACGGTCAGCGATACCGTCGCCGAACGGCGCTCGGCGGCGCTGCTCGACGGCAAACCGGTAGTGGGTTTCGAGATCGTGCGCAGCCGCGGGGCCGGCGAGATCGAGGTGGCCGACGGCGTGCGTGCCGAGCTGGCGAGGATCGAGGCCGCGCATCCGGACATCGCCATCACCGAGGCCTTCAACTTCGTCGATCCGGTGCAGGAGAACTTCGACGGATCGCTGTCGCTGCTGATCGAAGGTGCCTTCCTTGCGGTCGTCGTCGTGTGGATCTTCCTGCGCGACGGGCGTGCCACGCTGGTCTCCGCCGTCGCGCTGCCGCTGTCCATGATTCCAGCCTTCGCCGCGATGCATCTGATGGGATTCACGCTCAATGTCGTCACCCTGCTGTCGCTTTCGCTGGTCGTGGGCGTATTGGTGGACGACGCCATCGTCGAGGTTGAGAACATCATGCGCCATCTGCGCATGGGCAAGACACCTTATCAGGCGGCCATGGAGGCGGCCGCAGAGATCGGTACGGCGGTGATCGCCACCACCTTCACGCTGATCGCGGTGTTTCTCCCTACCGCGTTCATGAGCGGGGTGCCGGGCAAATTTTTCGTGCAATTTGGCTGGAGCGCGGCAATCGCGGTGTTCTTTTCGCTGGCGGTGGCGCGCATGCTCACGCCGATGATGGCGGCGTATTTCCTGAAGCCGCCGCAGACGGTGCGTGGCGAGCCGTTCTGGCTGGGTGTCTATCTGCGCTGGGCAGGCTGGTGCCTGAAGCATCGCGTGCTCACGCTGATCGCCGCGGCGGGTTTCTTTTTTGGTTCCTTTGCGCTGGTGCCGCTGCTGCCGACCGGCTTCATCCCGCCGGACGACCTGTCGCAGACCCAGGTGTACCTGTCTTTGCCGCCAGGCGCGACCTTCGAGGAGACACTGGCGGTTGCCGAACAGGCGCGCAAGATCGTGCAGGCGCATCCACACGTGAAGCTGGTCTATACGGCGGTGGGCGGCGGCGCCTCGGGTGCCGATCCGTTCATGCCGCGCGGTGCGGCGGAGGTGCGCAAGGCCACCCTGACGATCAACATGACGCCGCGTGCGCAGCGTGGCGGCATCAGAAAACAGACGGTGGAAGCCGAGTTGCGCGAGGCGCTCGCGGCGCTTCCCGGTGCGCGTATCAACGTTGGATTCGGCGGATCGAGCGAGAAGTACGTGCTGGTGCTGGCGAGCGAGAACGGCCAGATTCTGGCCGCGCATGCGCGCGTCGTCGAGCGCGAACTGCGCACCCTGCCCGGTATCGGCAACGTCACCACCAGCGCCAGCCTTGTGCGGCCCGAGCTGGTCGTGCGGCCCGATTTCGAGAAGGCGGCGAAGCTCGGCGTGACCTCGGCGGCGATTGCCGACACCCTGCGCATCGCCACGGCAGGCGATTACGACGAGGATCTGGCGAAGCTCAACCTGTCGCAGCGCCAGGTGCCGATCGTCGTCAAGCTGCCGCCGGGTGCGCGTCAGGACATCGCCTTGCTCGAACGCATGACGGTTTCCGGAAAATACGGCCCGGTCATGATCGGCAACGTCGCCTCGCTCAGCCTCGACAGCGGGCCGGCCGAGATCGACCGCTACGACCGGCAGCGCAACATCAATTTCGAGATCGAGCTGAATCAGCAGCCGCTCGGTCTGGTGGAAAGCCAGGCGCTGGCGCTGCCCAGCATCAGGAACCTGCCGCCCGGCGTGACGCAGACGACGATCGGCGACGCCGAAGCGATGAACGAACTGTTCGCGAGCTTCGGCCTGGCGATGCTGACCGGAGTGCTGTGCATCTATCTCGTGCTGGTGATGCTGTTCCGGAGTTTCGTGCAGCCGGCGACCATTCTCGTCGCCCTGGTGCTGTCGGTGCCGGGGGCCTTCCTCGCCCTGTTCGTCACCGGTTCGGCGCTGTCGATGCCGTCCATGATCGGCCTGGTGATGCTCATGGGCATCGCCGCGAAGAACTCCATCCTGTTGATCGACTACGCCATCCTGGCGCGTCGCGTGCACGGTCTCGACCGCCGGGACGCGCTGCTCGACGCCTGCCGCAAACGCGCGCGGCCGATCGTGATGACCACCATGGCGATGGGCGCCGGCATGCTGCCCATCGCCATCGGCTTCGGCACCGACCCGAGCTTTCGCGCACCCATGGCCATCGTCGTCATCGGCGGCCTCGTCACCTCGACCTTCCTCAGCCTGCTGGTGATTCCCGTGGTGTACAGTTTCGTCGACGACCTGATCGAGTGGACGCGCCGCCGCACGTCGTCACCGCGGGCCGCGTGACCGCAAGCGCCAACCTGGCAGCTCAGAATGCCTCGTCGGCGCGCAGGTAGCGCCATTGCCCCAGCGGCAGTTCGCCCAGGCGCACGCGGCCGATGCGCACGCGCTTCAGGCCCAGCACGCGCAGGCCGACGAGCTCGCACATGCGGCGAATCTGGCGCTTGCGGCCTTCGTTCAGCACGAAGCGCAGCTGGTCGGCGTTCTGCCACGCCACCTTCGCCGGGCGCAGTCTGCGTCCGTCGAGGGAAAGACCGTGGTTGAGCAGCGCAAGCCCCTGCGCATCGAGACGGCCCTCGACGCGCACCAGGTATTCCTTGTCGATCTGTGAATCGTCGCCGATGAGCTGCTTTGCGATGCGCCCGTCCTGCGTCAGTACCAAAAGCCCGGTCGAGTCGATGTCGAGCCGGCCGGCAGGAGCGAGTCCCTTCAGTTGTTCGCGCGCAAAGCGGCGCGGTGTGCGGTCCTCGCGCCAGCGCGTGGCGGGCTGGATCAGTGTCGCGGCCGGCTGGTAGCCCGGCTCCGGCTGGCCCGACACAAAGCCGACCGGCTTGTGCAGCAGGATCGTCACACGCTCGGCCTGCTGTGCGCGTGCCTGCGTATCGAGGCGGATCGCGCACTCCGGATCGACTTTGGTGCCCAGCGCGGTGACGCGCCGGCCATCGACGAACACCAGGCCTTTTTCGATGCAGGCGTCCGCCTCGCGGCGCGAGCACAATCCGCGCTCGGACATCAGCTTGGACAGACGGACGGGTTCGGCCATCAGCGTCGCGCCAGCACCGGCTGCAGATAACGCCCGGTGTGGCTCGCCGGGTTGGCGGCGACTGCCTCCGGCGTGCCTTCGGCAACGATCATGCCGCCGCCGCCGCCGCCTTCCGGGCCAAGATCGATCAGCCAGTCGGCGGTCTTGACGACATCGAGGTTGTGCTCGATGACGACCACGCTGTTGCCCGCGTCGGCCAGCCGCTGCAGCACTTTCAGCAACAGGTCGATGTCGGCGAAGTGCAGGCCGGTGGTCGGCTCGTCGAGGATGTAGAGCGTGCGCCCGGTGTCGCGCTTGGACAGTTCCAGCGCGAGCTTGACGCGCTGCGCCTCGCCGCCGGACAGCGTGGTCGCCGACTGGCCGAGGCGGATGTAGCCCAGGCCCACGTCGATCAGCGTGGCGAGCTTTTTCTTTACCACCGGCACCGCGTCGAAGAATTCTGCGGCGTCCTCCACCGTCATTTCCAGCACGTCGCGGATGGTCTTGCCCTTGTAGTGCACTTCCAGCGTCTCGCGGTTGTAGCGCGCACCGTGACAGACGTCGCACGGCACGTAGATGTCGGGCAGGAAGTGCATCTCGACCTTGACCACGCCGTCGCCCTGGCAGGCCTCGCAGCGCCCGCCCCGGACGTTGAAGGAAAAACGCCCCGGGCCATAGCCGCGCGTGCGCGCTTCGGGCACGCCGGCGAAAAGCTCGCGGATCGGCGTGAAGAGGCCGGTGTAGGTCGCGGGATTGGAGCGTGGCGTGCGCCCGATCGGACTCTGGTCGACGTTGATCACCTTGTCGAAGAACTCCAGGCCGCGGATTTCCCCGTGCGGCGCGGGTTCGGTGGTGGAGCCGTACAGGTGGCGCGCGACTGCCGCATACAGGGTGTCGTTGATGAGCGTGGACTTGCCCGAACCCGACACGCCGGTGACACACACCATCAGCCCCAGCGGCAGGTCGAGGGTGATGTGCTGCAGATTGTTGCCGTGCGCGTCGGTGAGCACCAGCCGGCGTTCATTGTTCACGCGGCGGCGCGTTTTCGGTATGGCGATGGCGCGCCGGCCGGTGAGGTACTGGCCGGTGAGTGAATTCTCGGCCAGCCGGATTTCCTCCGGCGTGCCCTGGGCGACGATCTCGCCACCGTGCACGCCCGCGCCCGGCCCCATGTCGACCACGTAATCGGCGGCGCGAATCGCGTCCTCGTCGTGCTCGACCACCAGCACCGAGTTGCCGATGTCGCGCAGGTGCTTCAGTGTCGCGAGCAGGCGGTCGTTGTCGCGCTGGTGCAGGCCGATCGAGGGTTCGTCGAGCACGTACATCACGCCGGTGAGTCCCGACCCGATCTGCGACGCCAGGCGGATGCGCTGCGCCTCGCCGCCGGAGAGCGTGTCCGCGGAACGGTCGAGCGAAAGATAGTCCAGTCCGACGTTGTTGAGGAATCCCACGCGCGCGACGATCTCCTTGACGATCTTGTCGGCAATCTGTGCCCGGTGGCCGTCGAGTTTCAGCGTCTCGAAGAACGCCAGCACCGCCTTCAGCGGCATTGCGCTCACCTGATAGATCGGTGCGCCACCCACCATCACATGGCGTGCCTCCTCGCGCAGCCGCGTGCCGGCGCAGGCCGGGCAGGGCTTGTTGTTCTGGTACTTGGCGAGTTCCTCGCGCACCGCCATCGAATCGGTCTCGCGATAGCGCCGCTCCATGTTGGCGAGCACGCCCTCGAAGGGGTAGCTGCGTGTGGTGAAACCGCCGCGCGGCGCGAGCACCTGGAACTTGATCGCTTCCTTGCCGGAACCGTCCAGAATCACGTCGCGGATGCGTTTCGGCAGTTTGTCCCACGGCGTGTCGAGCTCGAAGCCGTAGTGCATCGCCAGGCTCTGCAGCATCATGTAAAAAAACTGATTGCGCTTGTCCCAGCCCTTGATCGCGCCGGAGGCCAGCGACAGGTGCGGGAAGGCGACCACGCGCGCCGGGTCGAAGAAGGTGATCTGACCCAGCCCGTCACACTGGCTGCACGCACCCATCGGGTTGTTGAACGAGAACAGGCGCGGTTCCAGTTCGGGCAGTGCGTAGCTGCACACCGGGCAGGCGAATTTCGCCGAGAACAGGTGCTCGGTGCCGGAATCCATCTCCACCGCCAGCGCGCGGCCCTCGGCGTGGCGCAGTGCGGTCTCGAAGCTCTCCGCCAGACGCTGCTTGGCATCCATGCGTACCTTCAGGCGGTCGACCACGACTTCGATGGTGTGCTTCCGGTTCTTGTCGAGCTTCGGCACGGTGTCGAGCTCGTGCACCGTGCCGTCCACCCGCACCCGCACGAAGCCCTGCGCGCGCAGCTCGCCGAACAACTCGACGTTCTCGCCCTTGCGGCCCACCACCAGCGGCGCCAGGATCATGAGCCTGGTGTCCTCCGGCAGCGCCAGCACCGCGTCGACCATCTGCGACACCGTCTGCGCGGCGAGCGTGATGCCGTGCTCCGGGCACTGGGGGTCGCCGACGCGCGCGTACAGGAGGCGCAGGTAGTCGTGGATCTCGGTGACGGTGCCGACGGTCGAGCGCGGGTTGTGGCTGGTCGCCTTCTGCTCGATCGAGATCGCCGGCGAGAGGCCCTCGATCAGGTCGACGTCGGGCTTTTCCATCAGCTGCAGGAACTGCCGCGCGTAAGCCGACAGCGACTCGACGTAGCGGCGCTGGCCCTCGGCGTACAGCGTATCGAAGGCCAGTGAGGACTTGCCCGAGCCCGACAGCCCCGTGATCACCACCAGCCGGTTGCGCGGCAGGTCGAGGTTGACGTTCTTCAGGTTGTGCGTGCGTGCGCCGCGGATGCGGATGCTGTCCATGGGGGGCGGGGGTAATTCGCAACCTGCTAATATAGCGGACTTCCCCCTCCCGACGTAATCCGCCGTGGCCGAGCTCGACCTGTCCGAACGCATGACCCGCGCCGAAACGCGTGCCGCGACCGGGCTGGCGGCGATTTACGGCCTGCGCATGCTGGGCATGTTCCTCATCCTGCCGGTGTTCGCGCTGTATGCCGAGCACCTGCCGGGCGGCGACAACCACACGCTGGTGGGCCTCGCGCTGGGCATGTACGGCCTCACCCAGGCGCTGCTCATGCTGCCCTTCGGCATGGCGTCCGACCGCATCGGCCGCAAGAAGGTGATCGTCTTCGGCCTCATCGTGTTCGCCTTCGGCAGCTTCGTTGCCGCCGCCGCCAGCGACATTTACTGGACCATCGCCGGCCGTGCGCTGCAGGGCGCCGGCGCGGTGTCCGCCGCGGTCACCGCGATGCTCGCCGACCTCACCCGCGAGGAGCACCGCACCAAGGCGATGGCGATGATTGGCTCGACCATTGGTGTCGCCTTCGCCGTGTCGCTGGTGGCGGGGCCGGCGCTGGAGCGCGTCATTGGTGTGCCGGGTCTGTTCGCCCTCACCGGCGTGCTGACGCTGGCGGCGATCGCGGTGGTGAAATTCTGGGTGCCCGATCCCGCAGTCAGCCATTTCCACGCCGATGCGCAGACCGACCCCGCCGGTCTGCGCGAGGTGCTGGCGGACCGTCAGCTGCTGCGCCTCGATTTCGGTATTTTTGCCCTGCACGCCGCGCAGATGGCGATGTTCGTCGTGGTGCCGGTGGCGCTGAAGCACGTCGGCCTCGCTCCCGCCGACCACTGGGCGGTGTACCTGCCGGTGGTGCTCGCTTCCTTCGCACTGATGGTGCCGGCCATCATCTATGGCGAGAAGCGCCACCGCCTGAAACCCGTCTTCGTCGGCGCGATCGCGCTGATGCTCGCTGCGCAGATCGGCCTCGCGTTCGGCGTCGGTCAATTCTGGGCCATCGTGTGGGCGCTGTTCGCGTTTTTCGTCGCCTTCAACATCCTCGAAGCCACGCTGCCCTCTCTGGTTTCCAAGCTCGCGCCCGCTTCCGCCAAGGGCACCGCGATGGGTGTCTACAATACCACCCAGGCGCTGGGCCTGTTTTTCGGCGGCCTTGCCGGCGGCTGGCTGGCGCAGCACCATGGCTTCGCCGCGACCTTCGCGTTCTGCGTCGTGCTGATCGGTGTGTGGCTCGTCGTCGCGCTGTCGATGGCTGCACCGCCCGCGGTCAGGACCCGCATGTTCCACGTTGGTGCCATGCCCGCGGACCAGGCGGCATTGCTGCGGGCACGGCTCGTGACCCTCGCCGGTGTCGTCGAAGCGAGCGTGCTCGCCGAGGAAGGCGTCGCCCTGTTGAAAGTCAGCGCCCACGGCTGGGACGAGGCCGGTTTGCGCAGCCTGATCGGCGCGGCCTGATAGAATCCGTCTGTTGCCGCGCAGGCATCGTCAAACTTCAGATACGGGGGAAAGCATGGCATCGGTGAACAAGGTCATTCTGGTCGGCAATCTGGGGCGCGACCCCGAGATGCGTTACCTGCCCAGCGGCGAGGCGGTCGCCAACTTCAGCATCGCGACCACCGACAAGTTCAAGGACAAGAGCGGCGCCCTGCAGGAAGCCACCGAGTGGCACCGCATCGCCTTCTTCGGCCGCACGGCGGAAGTATGCGGGCAATACCTGAAGAAGGGCAGCCAGGTCTACATCGAGGGCAGCATCCGCTCGCGCAAGTACACCGACAAGGACGGCGTCGAGCGCACCGCCTACGAAATCCGCGGCGACCGCATGCAGATGCTCGGCGGCCGTTCCGGCGGCATGGCCGACATGGACGACGCCGGCCATGCGCCGGCTGCACCGCGTCCCCAGGCGCAGCCGGCGCCGGCGCGCACTTCGTCAGGCGGCGGTTTCGACGACCTCGACGACGATATCCCATTTTAGCAGGTACCTAAAACCAATTCGTAAATAACACCCCAGCAAGCCCCGTGCTTGCTGGGTTTTTTGTTTTTTTCGTTCCGCAACATTTGTTGCTATACTATCCACTAGCGTATACTAATTAGTGGCGGTAACAAATGTCGTCTGCGTATCGCGTCACAACCGTTTTGCTGAGTTCTGGGGAGCGCCTTCCCATGCTGCTGCGTGGGGGGATGCCAATGTTCGACCCCACAGTCTTCGCGCTGACCGAAGTGCGCGCCAAGAATCTCTCCGCCCGTACTCTCGACAACGTGTTGCGGGCTGTCATGGCCTTCCAGTTGTGCCTCGATGCGCGCGGTATCGAACTTGACGCGCGGCTCACCGATGGCGCGCTACTTTCGCTAGGCGAAGTCGAAGACCTTGCGCGCCTGTGCCGTCTCCCGCTCGCTGATCTTGCGGCGCTGCCCGCCGAAATCGTGGTTGCCGCCCCACCGAAGGTCGCTTCGCTCGAGAAGGCGCGCATGAAAGCCCAGTCGAGCCAACCCGAGCAAGTCTCGCCGGCGGTTGCGGCGACCCGGTTGCACTACATCAAGTCCTACATTGCGTGGCTCGCTGCGGAGCGCCTCGGACGGCACGGCCTTGACCCTGTGGTCGAGGCGCGGCTGCGCGACGCGGCGAAGCGGGTATCGGAGGCCATCGAGGCACGTATTCCGCGCAAGTCAGGCCGCGCGGCGCTCCACAAGCGCGAGGGTCTGTCCGACGAAGACGTCGCGGAGCTCTTGCGCGTCACGGACCCGCATTGCCCGGACAACCCGTGGAAAGACCAGCACACGCGCTACCGGAACGCGCTCCTGATCCGATGGCTGCTGCATTTGGGGCTTCGGCTTGGGGAAGCGCTGGGCGTACGCAACGATGACATCGCCGTCCGCCAGAAAGAGGTCACGATCCACCGCCGCGCGGACGACCCTGACGACCCGCGGCGGGAGCAGCCGCTTGCGAAGACGCGCGCACGTGTGCTCCTCCTTACCTCAGAGCTGCTCGTGCAGACACAGGCCTACATCCTGAATTACCGCCGGTTGCTGCCGGAGGCAAAGAAGCATGCCTTCCTGTTCGTTGCCAGCCGCACGGGCCTACCACTGACGGTCGTAGCCGCGAAAAAGCTCTTCAAGGAGCTGCGAGAGGGGTGCCCGTCACTACCGAAAGACCTTTCGGCGCATGTGCTGCGGCATACATGGAACGATGCCTACTCCGTGAAGATGGATGCGGCCGGCGTGTCGCCCGAAACCGAGAAACAGACACGCGCCTACCTGATGGGGTGGTCGCCGACTTCGGATACGGCCGCTGCCTATACCCGCCGCCATGTTCGCGCCAAGGCCGGTCAGGTTTCGCTTGCACTGCAAGATGAACTCGTGAAAAAGGATAAGCGGGATGAATGAACTTGCTGTGATTGACGCTCAATGGGGCGCCGTGCCCCAGTTGCCCGATCGGGCGCGGACCCGGTCGGGCGTCGAGTTCGATCCGCGCGCGAACCGCTGGGCCTATCGGGACACGACAGACACCGTGCATTTGGACTTCTCCAGACTACAGGCAACTGCGCCGTTCATTGCCTCCGCGAAATACGCTCTGCTGTGGTATGCGGAGCAGATGTCCCCTTCGCACTTGGTGAACATGTACGAACGGCTCAGGCACTTTCTGGTGGCCATATCCGCTGGTCGAGTGGGCCCGATCTCCGAGATCAACAGCACGGATCTGATCAACTACCGGGCAACGCTTACCGGCCCATCAAAGTGGTACCTGGGCAGCCTCGCGGGCTTGTTGAAGAAATGGCATAGCCTGGGCTACCTAGGCGTTACCGATGATGCTGTTTCGCTGCTGAAGCAGCTGCGCATGCAAGGCAACACGAAAGGCGAGGCCGTCCTGACCCATGATCCCGTCAACGGCCCGTTCACTGACATCGAGCTCGAATCGTTGCAGTGCGCGCTCAACCATGCCTACGAGGGAGGTGAGGTCGATCGGGAGGGGTACTTGCTCGCGTACCTGTTCATGCTGCTCGGCCAGCGTCCGATACAGTACGCAGCGCTCAAAGTCCGTGACGTGAGCGTTGCGCGCGCGAAGGACGGGACGCCGGTATACACCTTGCGAGTGCCTCGTGCGAAGCAGCGCGACCGGCTCTCACGCGGCGAGTTCAAGGACCGTGTTCTCATCCCGCAAATAGGCGAGTTGCTCGTTCAGCACGCTGAGGTCGTGCAGACGGACTTCAAGGAGCGCCTGCCCGATCCGGCGGACGCGCCGCTGTTCCCTGCACGCCGACGGCGTTCCAAAGAACCCGAGGGATTCGAGTATCACACTACGGCGCAGGCGATTGTTGAACTGTTGCCGAACACGTTGAAACGCTTGAGCGTAAAGTCAGAGCGTACTGGCAAGCCACTCCACATCACTGCCACACGCTTCCGCCGTACTCTGCTCACGAGAGCCGCCATGGAAGGTCATGGCGAACTTGTCCTTGCCGAACTGGCGGACCACAGCGATACACAGAACATCGGCGTCTACATCGAGGCGCGGCCGGAAATCGTCGAGCGTATCGACCGCGCAATAGCGATGCACCTGGCGCCGCTCGCGCAGGCGTTCGCGGGCGTGCTGATACGCGACGAGTCCGAAGCGACCCGCGCGGGCGACGCGTCGAGCCGGATCTGCGACCCGAGATTCGACCCGTCGATGAAACCTCTCGCGAACTGCGGCAAGCACGGGTTCTGCGGCTTCGTGGCTCCGATCGCGTGTTACACCTGTGCCCAGTTCGAGCCGTGGCTCGATGGCCCGCATGAAGCCGTACTCGAGCACCTGATCGGGGAGCGAGACCGGCTCGCGGCGCGTGGTGACATGCGCATCGCGGCGATCAATGACCGCACCATCCTTGCCGTCGCTGAAGTGGTGCGGCAGTGCGAAACGCAGCGCGGCCAGGGCGGCGAAAATGGCTGAAATCGTCCTCTTCACGCCGCGCGCGGAGTTCGACGCGGCAGCGAACCTGCGCGGCTTCGTCGAGATGGCGCGAGACGCGCTGACGGTCTTCGGCGCAGGCCTACCTTTCGAGCACACCACCTGGGACGTGACCGACGCCGTCGCGACGAAGGCGAAGGGCGGCAAACGTGAGCGCATCACTTTCTCGACCACTGCCACCGTCGATGACAAGTCCCCGGCGCCTATGCAGGAGCCGTTCCGGTCGTTCGCCAAGGCCTACGTGCGCTACATGCATGGGCTGCGGCCGACCAAGGCGATTCACGGCCGTCTCGCCGCGCTGCGCGCGCTCGAGGCGGCGCTGGCCGAGCACGGCGCGGCCCCGGACCCTGTACGCGTCGATTCCGGCGTCCTTAACCGCGCCGCGCAGCTGCTCGTCGACCGTTTCAGCGACGCCGCGGCCTACCGGGCCGGGCAGCAGCTCGAAATGCTCGCCGGGTTCATGTCCGAAAACCGCCTGCTTGCGGTGCCGGGCCGCTGGCGCAACCCGATCAAGCGTCCGGTCGGCGGCGTGCGCGTCGGCAAGGAGGCGGACGAGCGACGCGCGGCGAAGCTGCCGAGCCAAGCGGCGCTAGAGGCGCTGCCCAAAGCGTTCCTGCTCGCGACGGAGCCCGCAGACGTCATCACCGCGTCTGCCGCGGCGATCATGCTGTCTGCGCCGGAACGGGTCAGCGAGGTGCTGATGCTCCCCGAGGCATGCGAAGTGCGCGAGCCGCGGAAAGGGCGGGAGGACGCATACGGCCTGCGCTGGTGGCCGGCCAAGGGCGCCGACCCGGGTGTGAAGTGGGTTGTGCCGGCGATGGTCTCCGTCGTCCAGGATGCGCTCCAGAAAATCCGCGCAGTGACCGCAGAAGCCCGGTGCATCGCGAGCTGGTACGAGGAGAATCCCGGCCGGATCTACCTTGCGGCCGATGTCGAGCACCTGCGCGGTCGGGAATGGCTGTCGCTTGCGGAGGTTGCCGAGATCATCGGCTTCGCCGACCGCACTGCCGCGAATACATGGTGTAAGTCACAGGGAGTCAGCACCAGCAAACTGGAAGGAGAAGGAAAGCGCGTGTTCGCGCGGTTCGCGGACGTCGAGGCGGCGGTGCTCGACATGCTGCCTCGAGGGTTCCCGGTGCTCGACGCGGCGACGGGGCTGAAGTACAGCGAGGCCCTGTTCGTCGTGCGCCGCAACGAGCTCGGCGGGCAGAGGGGGACATACCGCTGCATGATCGAGCCGGTCGGCATCGGTCAGATCAATACGGGCTTGGGCAGTCGTGCCGAGCACGGGCACGAGTCCGTCTTCACCCGTCTCGGCTTCACGGAGCCGGACGGCAGCCCGATCGCTGTCACTAGCCACCAGTTCCGTCACTACCTGAATACCTTGGCGCAAGCCGGCGGCCTGGGCCAGCTCGACATCGCCAAGTGGTCCGGGCGCAAGGACATCAGGCAGAACGAAGCCTACGACCACGTGACCCCTGGGCAGATGCTCGAAAAGATCCGCGCCGCCGTCGGCAACGACAGTCAGATGTTCGGCCCGCTGGCCGAGCTGCCGCAGCGAGTCATGATCCGGCGCGACGAGTTCGCCCGGCTCGTCATACCGACGGCGCACACGACCGACCTTGGCTACTGCGTGCACGACTACACGTCGTCGCCGTGCCAGCTGCACGCCGACTGCATCAACTGCCAGGACCTCGTCTGCGTGAAGGGCGACGCGGAGAAGACCACTGCGCTGCGCCTGCAGCTCGAGGAGGCACGCAGCCTGTTGAAGAAGGCCGAGGCTGCGCAGGGTGAGGGATACGCGGGTGGCGATCGCTGGGCTGAGCATCACAGCGCGACCGTCGAGCGCCTGTCGCAGCTCGTCGCGATCATGGACAACCCCGCCGTGCCGGATGGTTCGGTCATACAACTCGCAACGCCGAACATGCCGTCCCGCCTTACGCATGCGCCAGCTGAGCGCGTGCCACTGCCCAACGAACTTAGGGCCGGCGTGCCAGCGGACATCAAGACATTGCTAGGAGGCTGAAATGACGAAGCAAACGGCAAGGAAGCCGGTCAAGCGCCGGGGTAAGAATCTGACGGACGACGTGATCGAGCAGATCGTGCGCGTCATCGACGGTTGGAGCGCCGAAAAACCGCTTACATGGGATGCGCTCGTCGCCGCGCTCGTCGCGCGGCTGCACTGCAAGTACACGAGGCAGGCGCTGCACAAGCACGAGCGCATCAGCGCGGCATTCGCGCAGCGCAAGCAGGCGCTGGCGGGCGTCTCCGCGCCGCCACGCGGCTCGGGGCAGCTTGCCGAGGCGACAGCGCGCATCGCGCGGCTGGAAGCCGAAAACCAGCGACTTGAGGCGGAGAACCAAGCCTTGCTCGAGCAGTTCGCGACATGGGCATACAACGCGCACTCGCGCGGGCTGACGGAGAAGTTCTTGAGTCAGCCGTTGCCGCGGGTGAACCGCGACCAGACAGCGCTGCCCACTAACGGGTCGGCTAAGAAGCGCTAGGAGGGGCCATGGCAAGCGGAAAAACGATCGGCAAGCAGTACCTCGACAGCGTACAGGCTTACCTCGCCCGGACGCCCGACCTGCCCGTCGCGGCAGACGGGGGGCTTAACGTCACGGAAATCGCCGAGCGTACGGGCGTGCCCCGGCAGTCGTTCTACAAGAACCCTGGTATCCGCGTCGCGCTTGAGGAAGCCCGCGATGCGCGCGGCATACCGGCCCGAGCCCCGGCCGACCAGCCGGCGGCCGACGGCGCCGGTGTACCGGCTACCGACAGGGCCGCAAAGAAAACCAAGACCCTCGAGCGACGCGTGACGCTGCTCGAGCAGCAGAACGCCGCCCTGGTTGCCGAGAACGCCGAACTGCGGCGCCAGCTCAAGGCGCTGCGCTTGCAGCACGGCAGGGAAGATATGTCGATCGACACCGGGCGGCGGATCCCCGCGCCGCCGACCGACCGTGGCTGAGACAGTCGACGTCGCTGTCAGCTCGCTCGTGTACGCGGCTGGCGGCGCGGCGATCTTCTCTGGCCGCGACCCTGGCGGCCGACGGGTGCGCGTCGTCGCAGGCAAGCAGGCCTTGCCCCGCCCACCCGTGGTTGGCGAAATCTGGACGGTCGATGGCGACTACCGCGAGCACCCGAAGTATGGCCGCCAGCTGCACGCGACGCGCGCGAGCTACACGCCGCCACGCGGCCGGCTGATCGTCGGCTACCTGGCCGGGCACCCGGACTTCGCAGGGATCGGTGAAACGAAGGCAAATGCCCTCTACGAGGCGTTCGGCGATGAGTTGATGTCTTTGCTCGACTCGGGTGACGTTAACGCGCTACAGACGATCCTGGCGACTCCTATGGCTATGCGTTTGGTGACCGTCTGGGCTGATCACCGTGACGATGCCGCCGTCATTGCGTTTCTTGACGCGCACGGCTTCGATGCGCGGCTAGCAAACAGGCTGCGCAGGGTGTGGGGCGGGCAGACGCTGCAGATGCTCGAGACGAACCCGTACTACATGCTCGCGTTCGCCCCGTGGTCGGCGACGGACGCGGCGGCACGGAAGCTCGGGGTGGCGCTCGACGACGAGCGAAGGCTCGTTGGCGCGGTCGAGGCCGCGCTGTACACACGGCTGCACGATGCGCACACGCTGACGTCCGCGGCGATGCTGCGCGAGCGTGTTGCAAAGCTTCTCGGCGCAGCTGGCGGGCAAGCGGGCCAGGCGGTCGAACTGGCCCTGATGGAGGGCGCGATCGTTGGTGATGACTCTCGTGGCTACCAGCCGGTCGGCGCAGCAGCCTTGGAGGCGCGGATCGCTGAGCGCTTGGCTGCGATGCTGGCGGGCGAGACGCCTACGCAGCTCAGTTTGCTCGCGACCGACTTCGGGCCGGACTGGCTGGCGGAAGCGGTCTCGGAGGCCGAGGCGGCGCAGGGTTTCAAACTGAATGCCAGGCAGCGCGATGCGATGGCCATGGCGGCCACGAAACCCTTCTCGGTGCTCGCCGGTGGCGCCGGCGTTGGTAAGACGACTGTGCTGCGGGTCGTTATCGACATCGCCAAGCGACTCAACCGGCCGGTCGTACAGATGGCCCTCGCCGGACGCGCGGCAAAGCGTATGGCGGAGGCCACGGGGCACGAGGCGCAGACGATCGCCAAGTTCCTGCACGAAGCCAAGCAAGGGCATGAGGTCTCGTCAGACACGCTGGTCGTCATCGACGAAGCATCGATGCTCGACCTGCCGACCACGTTTCGGGTGCTCAAGCACTTGCCGGACGGCGCGCGGCTGCTGCTCGTGGGTGATCCGGCCCAGCTGCCCCCCATCGGCTTCGGGCTGGTGTTCCACCGCTTGGTCGAGAACGCCGCGGTACCGCGTGTCGAGCTGACCGAGGCACACCGTCAGGCCGCGGAGACGGGCATTCCGGCGATCGCGGCGGCGATCCGCGCGCATCGGGTGCCGCCGATTGGCGAGTACACGGGCCGCCGGCCGGGAGTGAGCTTCATCGAGTGCGCTGGCGGCGAAATAGTGGGCCGGCTGCAGCGGCTCGCGGGCGACTGGGCGGGTGACGACTGGCAGGTGCTCGGAGCAGTCAAGGCTGGCGCGGCTGGCATCGACGCCATCAATGCTCACTTCCACGGGCAATGCGATGGCAATGACTTGGCAGGGTTCAAACCCGGTGAGCCAGTCATGCACCTCGTCAACGACTACGATCGCGGCCTGATGAACGGGACGCTCGGGCGTATCACCGCTGTCTCCGATGGTGACGAGGCGGGCCTGCACGTGAACTTCGAGGGCTCGCAACACTTCCTGCCAGCCGCCGAGGTGGCCGAGCGACTGGAGTTGGCTTACGCGATCTCCGTGCACAAGGCCCAAGGCAGTCAATTCCGACGCGTGGCAGTTGTGGTCACCCCATCGCGCATACTCGATCATGCGCTCGTGTACACGGCGCTGACACGCGGTGTCGAGCAGGTCGTGTTCGTCGGGGACAGGGAGGCGTTCGAGCGAGCGGTCCGGTCACCCGCGCTGGCGCATCTGCGCGAGGTTGGGTTTGCCCCGCTTGGCAGGAACTAATGCGTAGGTAAATCCAAGGCTGAACAGGCTTCACGCGGATTGGGACGTACAGGGTAGACTCGCCATACGCCCCTGAGAGGGTGCAGACCATAGGAGACGGGAGGGATTATGGCCAATGGAATATTGGGCGGAGGGTTGATGGCGCCCGACCAGGAGCAAGCGCTAACTAAGCGCTGGAACTACCTAGGTGCAGGATTGATCCTGCTTGCCTTCGCGGGGCCGGGTCTTGCCACACTTGCAGGCTGGGGAAGCGCTTTCAGCGTAGGAGCCGACTTCGCGCGTACGCTTGGCTCATTGTTCGTCCTTGCGCTCATCGCTTGGCTCGTTACTCGAAAGAAGAGTGACTTGGCCAAGGCCAAGGCCAGAGTGATTGTCGGCATCGTCCTGTGTGTTGTCGTAGGAAACAACATTGCCCGTATGGCAAAAGAGGAAGACGTCGCGAAGGCGTTTGTACACGAGGCTCTGGCGTTCCAGGCGCAGCATCGGGAGAAGTTTGAGAACTTGGATAAGCGCTTCCAGGAGGTAACGGTTGCGCAGTACCTGACAGCCGAAGCGCTCATTTCTCCGTCTGGTGTGACGGCTGGAAAGGCGGCGCTTGAAAGATTCCGCTCTTTGCTGCAGGAGCGAAATCTTCTCCTCCAAACCTACCTTTCGGAGTCTGTTGCCCTGATTTCGCGGGTTCCGGCAGGGGAGACTCGGGCTGGTGCCGAGTCATCGTTTGGCTCTGCTAGAGAGACTGTGGAGAAGATGTACAAGACGCTCGATCGCGTACAGGGCGAACAGGCAAACGCGATCGGCGCAATCCTCGATTGGGCCGAGGCGAACAACGGCAAGCTGGCGGTGCACAGGGGCGAGTTAGTGTTCTCCAGCGCTGAGCAGCAGCAAGAGTTGCAGGCATTGGTTGCCCGACTTCAAGCTGCAGAGCATGAAGTGAACGCTGCCGTTGATGAGGCGCAGCAGACAGAAGCGGTGATGACTGAAAACCGGGATCGGCTCAAGGAGGAAGTCGGGGAGTTCCTCGCGAAGTGACTACGGGGCACGGCCCATATGTGCTGCATGAGTCTGGCGATGACGTTGAGGTGCACTACCGCAGCCATCTAGGCTGGCTAACCGCGGCTTGTTCCAGCTCGATCCCTTGGCCCGAGAAGGATGTCCGTGTCGTCTACGATGGTGACGACTACTTCTTGCGCGGGGTCGGGACGCGCCAAGGGCGCCGCGGAACGCCGGCGCTCACTATGCGCTGCACGTCTGGGCAGACCCTTGAGATCTTGGCCAAGATGTATCGGTTTGCCTCCGTCCTCGGATGGTTCAAGGGGGGGTATGTCGATATTGGCGGGTATATCACAGGCTCCCATCCCGTCCTGTACTCCGAGCCTCAAAGCTTCGTCAGCGTCGTCGCCGGAGGGCCACACGGCTTCGACTGCAACTACATGCCCCTCGTGCGCAGCGAAGCCACACGGCGCGCCTTGGCCTATTGGCGCGAGGGACTGAGGCTTCGGGACATCCATGTGGGCTATTCATTCCTCAGCTTCTTCAAGGTTCTGGAGTCGCAGTTCGAGACGAGTGCAGATCGTGTCGCTTGGATTTCCGAGACTCTTCCCCGGCTGCAGGGTGACGCGGGGAGGCGGGTGGCGGAGTTGGCTGCCGAAAGCGGAGACGTCGGCAGCCACATCTACCAGAGCGGCCGCTGTGCTGTAGCGCATGCCCAGTTCTCTGACGGTCGCGGAGACCCTGATGTCCCCGAAGACCGGGCGCGCCTGAGGAAGGATCTCGTCGTTATCGAAAGCCTTGCACGCACCTACATCGCGGACGTGCTTCAAGTGCCGACCGAAGACATGGTTTATAGGACTCGCGATCGCCTCGAGCCACTAGCCGCCTTTATCCCGCGTGACGTGTGGGATGTGCTCAAAAGCGGTGCCTTTGCCTCGAGGCGACACTTGGGCTTAAACGGGTTGCTTGTAGGTATTGCGCATTGGCCGGGCAGGCCGGTTCCTGAGCTCTCGCAGCTGAGATTACGCGTTGCGGAGGTTCGAGATGATGGACGCGCGCGCGTGGAGGCTCACAGCGTGTCGGGTGTCGTTTGTGTGTCGCTTGACCTGGACTTCCCAGCGGGCAAGGCCCACATCGACCTCGCGCGGACACGCTACCGCGCACCCCGTGTTGGTGAGGCCCCAGAGGAGGCGATTGCCGTTGTCAGACTCAGGAAGGAAGTGCTGGGTAACGGCCGCATGGAGCTTTGGCTTCCGAATGGAACACGGCTTGATTTCGAGGTGCTGATCCCGGTCAACGTCGACATCAGTGCTTCATGGCGGCAGATGGACGCGGAGATCGAGGCGTTGGAGGCGCTGCGCCCAGCGAGCGGCAGCTGAACTTGACCCGAGAGGGGCTGCACGGCCAGGCGCGGGGCATACGACGCGTCTGCGTGCGGATTACAGTGAAAGCAACCAGCAATTCCGACCCAAGCTAGCCATGGGTTCCAACCAAAAGCCAGCCACCGCAAGCGGACGTTCGCGCGGATGCCGACGTCTTCTCTTCGGCCA
>JANJXF010000057.1 GCA_024709165.1 Thiobacillus sp.
GCGGTACCGCTCGCGGCGGCGGTCCCGCCGGTGAGTGTGAAGGCCCGGTCGAGCGGCGGATAGCAGATGCCGACGGCCTCGTTGCAGCCCTGCCAGCCGGCTTGCAGCACCAGGGTTTCCCCTTTGGCTAGCGCGCGCGACAGCGTGACCCTGGCGGCGAAGTCGGCGTGATACACCTCGGTGCGGCCGAAATTCGGATCGTCCTTGACCTCGCCCGCCGGCGTTTCGGCCTTCGCCACCTGGATGTCGGCAGGCGATTTCACGACGAAAGCGAGTTTGTCGCGGTACAGATAGGTGTCGGGCGTCAGCGTGTAGGCGACCTTCACGGTCTGCGCGTCGGCGAGCGCGGCATCGACGAGGAAGGCCTCCTCGGCGGGCAGCACCTTGGGCATGCCGAAGTCGCCGGCGAGGCTGCGCAGGCCGTCGAGCGCGGACGCCACGGGTTTCGCCGCAGCGGGTGTCGCAGGTGCAGGCGCGGCCGTGGCCGCCGCCACCGGCGCGGGCAGCTTGATGGTGGCGCTCACCGTCTGCGGCGTGTAGCACAGTCCCGCCTCGGCGCAGCCCTGCGACACGGTCTTCAGGGTGACCGAGGTGGTGCCGGGGGCGCGCTGGAACGGCAGCACGATGCGCACGTCCTTGACATAGGCCTCGACCTTGCCGAAATACTCGTCTTCCTTGATCTTGCCGGCGGGAAACTTCGGCGCGGCCAGCGTGCCGCCCGCCACTTCGAACTTGAACTTGTCGCGGTACATGTAGTAGCCGTCGGCAATCTGCCAGCGCGCTTCCAGCGTGTCGGCGTCGAGTGCGCGCGCGGAGAACTTGAAGGCGATTTCGGGGTCCAGGAATTCTTCCGCATGTGCTGCTGGAAAAAGCGCCAGCGCACCCCAAAGTAGGGCCAAGATCTTGAACGTCCGGGTGTTCATGTTGGTTCGGTCTCCGTGGCCAGCCAGCCGAGATAGGCGGGCAGGCCTTGTTGAATCGGTACGGCTATCAGTTCCGGCAGCTCGTAAGGATGCTCGGCGCGAACGATTTGTTCAAGCAGCGGATAGGCCGCCTGCGTGGTCTTGATCAGCAGCGTGATCTCCGTCGCGGACTCGACCGCACCCTGCCATCGGTATATGGAGCGGCAGGGCGCCAGAACGTTCACACATGCCGCCGCGCGTGCATCGACCAGCGCGCGCGCCAGCTTTTCCGCCGTCGCCGCGTCGGGTACATTAGTCAAGACTAACAAAGGTTCCATGTCATGCGCTTTGGTTGGATCGTGCTACTGCTGTTGTCGTTTCCGGTGCTGGAAGCCATCGGCATCTTCTGGATGGCCGAGCACATCGGCGCCTGGGTGTTGCTGTGGCTGCTCGCCGCCGCGCTCGCCGGCGTCGCGCTGATCCGTTTCGAGCGTGTCGCGTGGGGCGCACGCCTGCTGTTTTCCGTGCGGTCCGGCACGCATCCCCTGGCCGCGCTGTTCGCCAGCGGACGCATGCTGATCGCCGGCGGACTCCTGGTATTTCCCGGCTTCATCAGCGATGCCATCGCGCTCATCCTGCTGCTCGTTCCCGGCACCTGGCGCCGGCCGGTGGCGATGCACCCGCCGGCCAACGACGATGCGCCCGCCTCTTCCTGGCCCGGAGACGCCGGCAACGCGGGGCGCACGCTCGACGGTGAATACCGGCACGTTCCCGACGAACGATTGCGTTAAAACAGGGACATCTGCCCGCGCGCGTGGCGAAGCTCGCGCAGCAGGCTATCCGACGACGGATAGCGGTACTTCAGCCGCAATTCGCGCACGGTACGCACGTTCGACAGACGGCGCGACTCGCGCAGGAAGGACAGCAGCGCCTCGGACAGCACTTCGTTCGCCTCGGCGCGCGTCACGCGGGGCGGGCGCGGCAGGTCGAAGGCGTCGGCGCAACTGTCGAACCAGTCGCCCATTTTCAGCGGCAGGGCATCGACCGCATGATAGACGCGGCCGGCGCGGCCGCGGAACAGCGCCGCCCATGCCAGGCGGGCGAGGTCGTCGGCATGGATGTGGTTGGTATAACTGTCCGCCTCGCGCACCAGCGCCGGCGTGCGGCGGCGGATGCGTTCCAGCGGCAGGCGGTTGGCGGCGTAGATGCCAGGTGCGCGCAGGATGATCACCGGTACGCCGTGGTGGCGTCCCCACGCGCGCAACTGACGTTCGGCATCGACGCGCCGCACTGCGCGGCCGCTGACCGGCGCCACCGGTCGCGTCTCGGCGACCCAGTCGCCGCCACAGTCACCGTATACGCCACTGGTGCTGATGTAGACCAGCGTGCCGGGACGGCGCCGGGCGAGCGCCCGCAGGAGATGGGCGGTACGCGGATCGGTTGTCCCCGTGCCGGGAGGCGGCGCGAAATGGAACACTGCGTCGACGCGCGGCAGGTGCTGGAGTGTCGCTGGGGCATCGAGATCGCCGACGTGCGGGATCACGCCCAGCGCGCGCAATTCCGCGGCGCGCCCGGGCCGGCGGGTGAGACCGATGAAGCTGGCCTGGCCCGCATAGTGTCGCACCAGCCGCTCGGCGATGTCGCCAAACCCTGCGATCAGGATGGTTTTCTTCATGCGATGTGTGACCGTAACCCTTGCCCGGCAGGGGTGAAAAGCACCCGTGCGCGGGCGATAATTGCGCTTTCGCATTGTAGGCGTTTGCCATCATGTCGTATCGGGTCATCCTCCAGCCCAGCGGACACCAGTTCAACGTCGAGGCCGACGAAACCCTCCTCGAAGCCGCCCTGCGCGAAGGCTTCGCCCTGCCGTACGGCTGCCGCAACGGCGCCTGCGGCGCGTGCAAGGGCACGGTGCTGGCCGGCACGGTCGACCACGGCGACTATCAGGCGGGAATTCTCAAGGACGAGGAAAAGGCGCGGGGCCGGGCGCTGTTCTGTCGCGCGAGGCCACTGTCGGATCTCACCCTCGAGGTGAAGGAGATCGGTGCCGCCCGGGACATCGTGGTGAAGACGCTGCCGTGTCGCGTGGAGCAGATGGAAAGGTGCGCCGACGACGTCATGGTACTGAAGATCAAGCTGCCGGCCAACGAGCGCCTGCAGTTCCTTGCCGGACAGTACATCGACTTCCAGCTGAAGGATGGCCGGTCGCGCAGCTATTCGCTTGCCAACCCGCCGCACGACGACGCGCTGCTCGAGCTGCACATTCGGCACGTGCCGGGCGGGCTGTTTTCGGACCACGTTTTTTCCGCCATGAAGGCCCGCGACATCCTGCGTCTGAAGGGTCCGCTGGGCAGTTTCTTCATCCGCGAGGATTCCGACAGGCCGATGATCTTCGTCGCCGGCGGCACCGGCTTCGCACCGATCAAGAGCATGCTGGAGCACGCCTTCGCCGCGCACATGGACCGCGAGATGGTGCTCTACTGGGGCGCGCGCGCGCGCAAGGATCTCTACATGGCCGAACTGCCGCAGCGCTGGGCCGCCGAATATCCCAACTTCAGTTTCATCCCCGTCCTCTCAAGCCCCGCGCCGACCGACGCGTGGCAAGGCCGCACCGGCAACGTGCACGCCGCGGTGCTAGCCGATTTCACCGACCTTTCGGGCTTTCAGGTCTACGTCAGCGGCGCACCGGCGATGGTCGACAGCGCACGCGAGAGCTTTAGCCACACCCGCGGCCTGCCGGAAGACCAGTTCTTCGCCGATTCCTTCGCCTACGCCGCCGACACGGCGAGCGCCGCAGCAGCCGGCTGAGCCCGTCTCGCCGCGTCGGCTACGCGGCCCGGCACAGCGCCAGGGCCTTCTGGTAGTGCTGGCAGGCCTCGCCCGGTTGACCGCTCTGCGTCTTGAGTTCGGCCATGCGGAGGTGGGCTTCTGCGCTCGGCGCGATGGCAAGACTCGCTTCCAGATAGCTCTGCGCCTTGCCCCACAGCGACTCGACGCTGCATAGCTGCGCCAGCGTCAGCAGGAGCTGCGCGTCGCGCGGCTGCGCGCGTAGCCACTTCTCCGCGCGTTCGATCTGTCGCAGCGGCTTGCTGCCGCGCACCTCGCCGTACAGCGCGACCAGATCCTCGCCCCACGACCCATCGAGCGCCGCTTCCAGGATGTCGAGCGCGGTGTCGTGGCCGCCGCGCTGCATGAAGGCGCGCGCCGCGGCGCGCGCGACGAAGGCATCCTTGCGGAAATCGCCCGGTATCCTTTTCCAGTATTCGAGCAGCGCGCGGTCGTCCTCGGCGCGGCGCTTGAGATTCTCGGCGTAGGCAATGCGTCGCATCTGGTTGGCGATCGCGGGTTCCAGCGCGTTGCTGCGCGCCAGTGCGTCGAGCAGACGGTCGACCTCGTCCCACTGCCCGACGAGCTGCCGCGCTTTCAGTTCCATGCGCTGCAGGGTGGTGTGTTGCGGCGCGATCGCACGGGCAGTCTCGATGGCCGCCAGCGCGCCGGACGCATCCTTGAGGTCGAGCCGCGTTTCCGCCTCGAGCAGTTGCGCTGCGAGTTCGCTGCCCTGCGCCACCGCATCATGCACATGGCGCTCGCGCAGCGCAGGCGCGCGCATTTCATTGGCGGCGCGTGCAGCCAGCACGCGCGCGAGCCCGAGGCGTTCCGCCTCGCCCTGCCAGACACCGAGAACCTGCTCGGCGTCTTTCCAGCGCGCTTCGGTGAAGGCGCGCAGACCATCGACGAACTGCCGGTCACGTTTCTGCGCGGCGCGGCGCGCGCGCTGTTCGCGCACGATGCGCGGTAGCGCCAGGGTAAGCGCCGCCACGCGCAGCAGCACGATGCCGCCGACCACGAGGGCAACCAGTATCAGCACAAAGCTGATGAAGGAGATCTCCATGCGCCACGGTGGGTACACCAGCACGACGTAGCCGGGGTCGTAGCGCCCCGCCAGCGCGAGCGCGACCGCCAGCACGGCGAGGATCAGCAGGGACACCAGCCAGCGCATTACGGCGTGCCCTTCAACGCCGCGAGCGCGGCGAGGCTGGCGTCGATGCCGGGCAGCTTGTGGGCGATCTGCAGGCTCGCCAGGCGGCGCACTTCCTTGAGCGCTGCGGCTACTCCCGCATCGCGCGTATTGAAATAGCGCGTCAGGATCCCGATCGTCGCCTCCAGATCGGCCTTGAACGCGGCCTGGTCTTCCGCCAGCAGGGCAAGCCGCGCGGAGAGCAGGCGCAGACGCAGATTCTCGCGCAGGAAATAGGCCTGGTTCGGCGGCAGCAGCACCGCCTCGTTGCCTTCGATGCGGCGGATCTGCACCAGGCGTTTCATTTCCGTCCACAGTTCCTGGCCGAGATCGGCCGCACGCCCGGCGCCGCGCGGCGCCATCGCGGCTTCGGAGGCCTGCGCACTCGCCAGCGGCCAGCCCGCATGGCGTGCCACCAGTGCCTCGATGCGCGCGCTGGCGCCGACTTCGTCGAGCGAGGGCACTGCGCGCAGGTTGGCGAGATCGGCGGCCATGGCGCGCCGCAGCGGCGTGAACTGCGGCTTGTCGAGACGCTGCAGGCGGGTGTCGGCGCCTTCCAGCGCAATGATGGCGGCGCGCACGTTGCCGGCCAGTTGCAGCTGTTGCGCCGCGGTCAGCAGCACCTGCTCGATTTCGGCCAGCGTCCACTGGTCGCGCCCCTGCGACAGGTCCTTGTACAGGGCTTCAAGCGAGAGTTGCTGCTGCTGCGAGGTGGCCAGCTGCGCTTCCAGCTGCGCGAGTTTTTCAGTGGCCTGCCGCATCGCGTCGTCGGCGTTGCGCGCGAGCAGCCGGGTCTCGCTCGCCGTCTGTCCGGTTTCGGCGAGGCGGCGGCCGAGTTCGGCCTTGAGATCGCGGATGCGCTCGCGGCTGTCGGACCACGACCACGCGGCGACGGCGAGCGCCAGCACCGCAAGCATCAGCGCGAGCCACATCGGACCATGACTGGTCTGCGGCCGCGTCGGTGCAGGGGCCGCTGGCGCTGCAATCGTCTCGGAAATGTCGCTCATGTGTTGTCCCTGAACCAGTTCACCAGGCCGTCCGCCAGACCGGCGTCGCCCCCTTCAGTGGTGATCGCGCGTGCGACGCCAAAACGGCGGGCGGCCTCGGCGATTTTCGCATGCGGCGCGAAAACCGGGGTATTCAGAAGCAGCGGCATGCCCGCCTGCCCCAGCAGCTGGGCCAGGTTGTGCAGGGTCTCGGCGCTGGCGACGGTCACCGCGTCGATGCCGCCCGCCTGCCAGCGCGCCAGCAACGGCGCAGGATCGTCGTGCGGGCAGCTGCGCCGGTAACATTCGAGGAAGGCGACCTGCGCGCCGCGCGCCGCGAGCGTGTCGGCCAGCAGCGGCCGCCCGCCGACGCCGCGCACGACCAGCACCTGCCGCCCCGCCACGTCCTGCAACGCGGGCAGCGCGAGCAGCGCTTCACTGTCCTGTCCGTCCGGAACGATTGCGCTGCCAAGGCCGGCGGCGGCCAGCGCGCGTGCCGTGCCCGGCCCCACCGCGAACACCTGCGCCGACGGCGGCAGGCCCCCTGCGGCGCGAATCGCCGCCATGCCGAATCGTGCGGCATTGGGGCTGACAAAAACCAGCACAGCGGCGGCCGGGAGCCGCGCGAGGGCGGCCGCGAGCTCGGCGTGCGGCACGGCCTCGATGGCGAGCGCAGGGAAGACGAAGGCGTCGCCGCCCGCCGCGCGAATCCGCTCGGCCAGCCCCTGCGCCTGGTGCGTGGGGCGGGTGACCAGCACGGTACGCCCGGCGAGCGGCCCGGTCATGCGATGGCGTCGAGCACGGCGCGCGCGCCCTGCGCAAGCAGCTTGTCGGCGAGCGCCTGGCCGACCGCCTCCGGGTCGGCGGCATCGCCCTCGGCGCGCTCGTGGATGAATGCGCTGCCGTCGGGACGGGCGACGAAGCCGGCGATGCGCAGGATGCCGCCTTCGAGGACGGCATGCGCGCCGAGCGGCACCTGGCAGCTGCCGCCGAGCACGCGGCTGACCTGGCGCTCGGCACGTACGCAGACCGCGGTCGCGGGATGATCGAGCGGCGCGAGCAGCGCGGCGACGTCGTCCCGGCCGCTGCGGATTTCGATGCCGAGCGCCCGCTGGCCGGCGGCGGGGATGCTGTCCTCCACCGACAGCAGGCTGCGGATGCGCGCGCCCAGGCCGAGGCGCTTGAGGCCGGCAGCCGCCAGCAGGATGGCATCGAACTGGCCTTCGTCGAGCTTTTTCAGGCGCGTGCCGACGTTGCCGCGCAGGGGTTTCACCGCGAGATGCGGATAGCGCGCGCGCAGCTGGGCTTCGCGGCGCAGGCTGGAAGTGCCGACGACGCCGCCCGGCGGCAGGTCGGACAGATGCGCGTAGCGGCTGGAGACGAAGGCGTCGCGCGGGTCCTCGCGCTCGCCGATCACCGCCAGCGTGAAGCCCGGCGGCAGTTCCATCGGCACGTCCTTCATCGAATGCACCGCGAGATCGGCACGGCCGGCTTCCAGCGCCACCTCGAGCTCCTTGACAAACAGGCCCTTGCCGCCGATCTTGGAAAGCGTGACGTCGAGAATCTGGTCGCCGCGCGTGGTCATGCCCAGAATGTCGACGTCGCATCCCGGGTGGAGTGCGCGCAGGCGATCGCGGATATGCTCGGCCTGCCACATGGCAAGGGCACTTTCACGGGAAGCGATGGTCAGGGTTTGCATGTCGGCAGGCAAGGTAATCGGGGCGGTGGAAACGCGACAGAGGGATTCGGTGGGCGGCATGCGACAGCACACACGCAGCACCATGCGGCGACTCGCGGCATGGGCTTTGATTCTAGCATGGGGGCTCACGCTGAACGTCCGTGCCGACGACGGCCTGGTGCGTGCGGCGAACCTGCAAGCCGACGCGCGCGAAGCCGCGCGCCGTCAGGTGCCGATTCTCATCCTGTACTCCAGCGCGTTCTGCCATTTCTGCGAGCGCGTCAAGCGCGAATACCTGGTGCCGATGCACAAGGACCGCGCCTATCGCAAGCGTGTCATCATCCGTGAGGTCGAGATGAGCTCGACCCGGCCGCTCACCGGCTTCGACGGCAAGCCGACCACCGAGGGCGCGTTCGCCGCGGCAAGCAAGGTGATCATGGTGCCGACGGTGAAGGTCTACGACACGCGCGGCAACGAGACCGGCGACCCGCTTGTCGGCCTGCTGACGCCGGACTACTACTTCGGTTACCTGGAGGCCGCCATCGACGAAGGCCTGCGCAGGGTACGCGGCCGCTGAAGCCCGGCGCG
>JANJXF010000071.1 GCA_024709165.1 Thiobacillus sp.
GCACTCGCTCGACCGCCATCAGCCGGATTTCTTCCAGCGTCTTGTGATCAAATGAACGGCCGTCTCTCTTCATGCAACATGCGATCGTCATGGAGCAAGAAAGTTCCATGTTTGTCGACTTATTTACCGACTACTGAGTAATTCCGACTGCATGCAAATCTTCCTTGACGAGATCGCCTGCCGCTACCCGAACGACAACGTCGTCATGGTTCTTGATGGCGCCGGCTGGCACAAGAGCAAAGACTTCCATGTCGCCGACAATCTGCGCCTGCTGTTTCTGCCGCCGTATTCCCCTGAACTCAATCCGCAGGAACACCTCTGGGACGAGTTGCGGGAAAAGCACTTCCACAACCGGGTCTTCGACAGCCTTGATGCGCTCGAAGACCATCTCGTCCTTGCGCTACGCGATCTCGAAAACAATCCCGAGCGGGTCAAAAGCATCACCGGATGGGATTGGATTATTAATATCGTTTCTAATGCAAATTAGAATAAGCACGCGCCCGGCGCACCTGAAAACGGAGCCCGCGGGCTCCGTTTTCATTCCGGGACTGCCGGATTCAGGCCACGTTCAGTACCGCCGCCAGGGCCTCGATCGGCTGCGGCATGCCCAGCACATAGCCCTGCGCATGGTCGATGCCGAGCTCCTTCAACACGGTGACGACTTCGGTCGTCTCGGTGCATCCCGCCACCGTCTGGATGGTCATGACATGCGCGACGCGGTTGATCGCCTCGGCGACGGCACGGTTCAGGCGATCCTCGGCGAGCGAGCGGATGAAGCCGCCGTCGATCTTGAGGAAATCGACCGGCAGCATGCGCAGGTCGGTGAACGACGACATGCCGCTGCCGAAGTGGTCGAGGGCAACGCTGCATCCCAGCGCCTTGAACTCGGCGATGCGTTGGCTCACGCGCGTGAGACTCTCGACCGCAGCCGCCTCGGTGATCTCCAGACAGAGCCTGTCGCCGGGCACCCCGTGCGCCTGCAACAGTTCCCCCAGGTATTCGGCCAGCTGGTCGTCGACCAGCGAACGGCCCGACAGGTTGACCGCGAACAGCGGCGGCACGGCTAGCCCCTGCGCCGCGGCGCTGGTGCGCACGACTTCGCGCAGCACCCAGCGGTCGATCGCCGGCATCAGATCGTAACGCTCCGCGGCGGGCATGAATGCCATCGGTTCGATCAGCCGGCCGTCCGCTTCCTGCAGGCGCAGCAGCACCTCGTAGTGCGGTCGCGCGGGGGAATCGGCGCGCAACGGCACGATGGCCTGGTAATACAAGCGGAAGCGGTTCTCGTCGAGCGCCTGGGTGAGGCGCGACACCCACTGCGTCTGGCTGCGGTGTTCGGCGAGCTGGGCATCGTCGGCGCGATAGAGATGCGCGCGGTTGCGGCCCTCCTCCTTGGCGATGTAACAGGCCGCGTCGGCCGCACTCATCGCCGCGGCTGCCGATTCGATGCTCGTCGAAACGGGAACGACGCCGACGCTCGCGCCCACGGTGAAGCTGCGGCCCAGCCAGCTGAAGCGGAAATCGCGTACCGCGTCGCGCAGTTCCAGCGCGAGGCGCAGCGCCTGGTCCGCCGGGCAATGCTCCAGCAGGACGCCGAACTCGTCACCCCCCAGGCGCGCCAGGGTATCGCGCTGGCGCATACGTCCCTCCAGCAGGACGCTGATCTGGCGCAGCAGCTCGTCGCCCGCAGCATGACCCGCCGTATCGTTCACCACCTTGAACCGGTCGAGGTCGAGGTAGCACAGCGCATGCACGCCCCCGTCCCGTTGCGCACTTTCGACCACCCGGTTCAGCCGGCGCTCGAACTCCTGGCGGTTCACCAGGCCGGTCAGCGCGTCGTGACTGGCCTGCCAGGCAAGCTGGCTCGTCAGTGCATGCGCCTCGGTCACATCGCGGAACACCAGCACCGCCCCGCGGATCTCGTCGTCTTCGCGCAGGGGATAGGCCGAGTATTCGGCGATCAGCATGCCGCCGTCCTTGCGCCACAGCGGCTCGATCACGCCGCGCCGCGCCGCGCCGCTGCGGAAGGCATCGTAGATCCGGCAGTCGTCCTCACCATAGGCGGAACCATCCTCATGGCTGTGGTGGATGCGCGGATGGGTGGGCTGACCGATCAGTTCCTCTCGCGTGTAGCCCAATATCTCCAGTGCGGCATCGTTGACGAAAATGCAGCGCCCCTCGGTGTCGAGGCCGTAGATCCCTTCACCCGCCGATTCCAGCAACAGGCGGAAGCGCGCCTTGCTTGCGCGCAGTTTCTGTTCGGCAAGTCGGCGCTCGTCGATTTCGTTCAGCAGACTGGTGTTCGCTGCAGCGAGCAGGCCTGCCTGCTTTTCGAGCTGGGCGGTACGCTCCCTGACCATCTCTTGCAGGTGCAGCCGGTGCGCCTGCAATTCGGCCTCGCGCCGCTTGTCCTCGGTGATGTCGACCAGCACGCCCTGCAGGAACTGCGAGCCGTCGGCACCCTCGCGCACCATGCGCGCTTCGTCGAGCAGCCAGCGTGTTTCGCCAGCGCGCGTCACCACCCGGTATTCGCAGCGCAGCGGCTGCTCCGTGGCGCAGCTTTCGGCGTGGGCGGCCCGCGCCCGCGCGCGGTCGTCCGCATGAGCCACGGACAGCAGGCCGTGCGGCAAGGCCAGCCATTCTTCCGTCGCATAACCCAGGCTCTGCGCCTGCGGGCTGATGTACAGCAGGCGGGCGGACGCATCGGCCATCGCCATGTAGGTGATGGCCGGAATCTGTTCAACCAGCGTGCGGAAGCGCGCCTCGGCGGCACGCTTGTCCAGCCGCAGCCCCTGCTCGCGCAGCACGCGTTCGATCACCGCCGGCAGCAGCGTGAGGTAGCCGCGTTCGCGGTCCTTCACCAGGTAGTCGCGCGCGCCACGGCGCATCGCCTCCACCGCCACGCCTGCGCTGTCGGCGCCGGTGAGCATCATCACCGGCACCGGCATCTCGTCGCCCTCGCGCTGCAGTTCGGCCAGGAAATCCAGGCCGTCGAGATCGGGCAGATGGTAATCGAGCAGCACCAGGTCCGGGCGATGTGCGTGCGCCTGCCTGACCCCTTCGTGGCCGGTCTCCGCCTCGATCAGCTCGAAATCGTAGTCGGGGTGGTTCGCCAGCGCGCGCCGGCAGGCGAGCCGGTCGATCTGGTCATCCTCGACCAGCAGCAGGCGGATACGCTTGCGTGTCACGGGCGCGTTCACTCCGGCATTTCGCTCACGGTCCAGTAGGCGTTGATGGTGCGCATGGTCTCGACGAAGCGCTGGTAGTCGACGGGCTTCCTGATGTAGCCCGCCACGCCCAGATTGAAGCTCTCGACCTTGTCCTGCTGCTCCTCCGACGTGGTCAGCACCACCACCGGAATGCGCTTGATTCTGGGGTCGGCGTCGACATCCCGCGCCACGCGCAGGAACTCGATGCCACCCATCACCGGCATGTTGAGGTCGAGCAGAATGAGGCAGGGACGCTCGCTGGCGGAATCGTTGAGATAGGCGAGCGCTTCCTCGCCGTTTTCAACGTGAGCGACCCGGTTGGTGACGTGCAGATCGTTGAGCGCGCGCTTCACCGTCATGGTGTCGATCTGGTCGTCCTCGACGAGCAGGATGGGCTTGGCGGGATTCTTCATGCGACGGGTTCTCCTTCGGATGTTGCGGGACCGGCTTTCGGCAGTGTAAAGAAAAAAGTGCTGCCTTCGCCGTGCCTGGATTCGATCCAGACCCGGCCGCCATAAAGTTCGACGATCTTCTTCACCAGCGCGAGACCGACGCCGGTGCTTTCCTTCTGGTCGCGCGGGGTGAGCACCTGGAATAGCTGAAACACGCGCTCGTGATGGCGTGGGTCGATGCCGGGACCGTTGTCGGCGACGCCGATCCGCCAGAAATCGCCGGTGTCGGTGCTGGTGATGACAATGTGCCCCTGCGGCTTGTCGCGATGTTTGATCGCGTTGCCGACAAGGTTCTGGAACAGTTGCTGCAGGCGCGTGCGTTCGCCAAAGACAGTGGGCAAGGTGCCTTCGACGATGACGCTCACTTCCGGCGGAGGCGCCAGCATCTGCACGGTCTGGGCCACCAGCGCGTTGAGATCGACCGCGACCTGTGTCTCCTTGATGCGTCCCACCCGCGAGTATTCGAGAATGCCGTCGATCAGCGCATCCATGCGGCCGGCCCGGTTCTTCATGAGCGCGAGGTATTCGCGGCCCTGATCGTCGAGCTTGTCCGAATAATCGCTCGTCAGCCAGTCGGCGAGCGAGCCGATGCCGCGCAGCGGCGCCTTGAGGTCGTGCGACACGACATAGGCGAAATTCCTCAGTTCCTCGTTGGCCGCCTGCAGATCCTCGATCAGTTCCGCCTGGCGCGCTTCGGCACGGCGGCGGTCGGTGAGGTCGTGTACGATGCCGGTGAACAGACGGCGTGCGCCGAGCTGCATCTCGCTCACCGCCAGCCCGATCGGAAGCGGGCTGCCGTCGCGGCGCTGCGCCATGACTTCGCGCCCGAAGCCGATGATGTGCGCCTCGCCGCCGTCGAGATAACGGCGCAGATAGCCATCGTGCCGGCTGCGGTCGGGTTCGGGCATGAGCATCGAGACGTTGCGGCCGACCACCTCGGTGGCCGTGTAGTCGAACAGGCGCTCGGCCGCAGGGTTGAAGCTCTCGATCCGGCCGGCATCGTCGATGGTGATGATGCCTTCGCTCGCGGTCGTCACCACCGCGTCCAGGCGTTCCTCGCTTTCGCGCCGCTCCTGCGCCTCGCGCCGGATACGCGCGTACAGCGCGGTGAGCGCACCCACCGCGAGCAGGAACAGCAGCCCGAGCATGGCGAGCGTGCGACGCGCGCCCTGTTGTGCCGTCTGCTGTCGCGTCTCCCGATGGGCGCGCACTTCACCCTGCATTGCCACGATCAGCGCGTGTACAGCATCCATTTCCTGGCGCCCCGAACTTGCAGCCAACTGCCGCTGACCCGCCTCGAGTCCGCCGCTGCGCCGCGCCTCCAGCACGGCGTCGAGCAGGGACAGGCGCAGGTCGACACGCCGTTCCAGTTCGGGCAGGCGCGCGCGCAGCGCCGGCACATCGACAAAAAGCGCGTCGAGTTCGGTCACCAGCGCATGGGCGCGCGCCACCGCCGCATGACGCGGAATCAGCTCGCTTTCGTTCCCCAGCAGCAGATAGACGCGCTGGCGCGATTCCGCCTGGTTCAGCAGCGAATAAATGCCTTCGAGGGCCGTGAGCGCCTGTTCCGAGCGGCTGACCGCGGCGTTGGTCGCGATGAAGCCGAGGGTGGTACGGTACAGGCTGGCGCCGACGATCGCCAGCACCACGATCGCCAGGGCGAAACCGGCGAGTACCTGTTTTTCAACCGTCCACCGCCTGTTTTCCAAACCAATCTCCGCTGTGCGGTATCTCACCCCGCCTGATTCGATCAGGCCGGGGCTTTCAGACCACCGCAAAGCCGACCAGCGCGATTTCATCGCCATCCTTCACCGGCGAGGACTTCTCGGCAAACTGCTTGTTGACGGTGACGTTGAGCTTCGGGTTGCCAAGCAGCATCTTCTTCCAGCGTTCGCCGCGTTTCGCCAGCACGAACAGCAGGCGCTCGACGTCGGTGACGTCGGACGGCAGGGCGATCTCGTCGGACGCCATGCCGAGCGTTTCCACCAGGTCGCCGAAGAACAGGATTTTCACCATGGGTGGGCCCTTTATAATTACCGGTCAATTGTCGATTCTACCCCGCCGCATGTCCGACCCCCTGCTCGATAGCCTCAATCCCGAACAGCGCGCCGCGGTGACGCTGCCGCACACGTCCGCGTTGATCCTCGCGGGTGCGGGTTCGGGCAAGACGCGCGTGCTGACCACGCGCATCGCCTGGCTGATCCAGACCGGCCAGGTCTCGCCGCACGGCATTCTCGCGGTGACCTTCACCAACAAGGCAGCGAAGGAAATGCTCACGCGCATCGCGGCAATGCTGCCGATCAATACGCGCGGCATGTGGGTCGGCACCTTCCACGGTCTGGCCAACCGCCTCTTGCGCACGCACTGGCGCGAAGCGGGGCTGCCGCAGTCGTTCCAGATCCTCGAC
>JANJXF010000072.1 GCA_024709165.1 Thiobacillus sp.
GTCGTCATGGTTCTTGATGGCGCCGGCTGGCACAAGAGCAAAGACTTCCATGTCGCCGACAATCTGCGCCTGCTGTTTCTGCCGCCGTATTCCCCTGAACTCAATCCGCAGGAACACCTCTGGGACGAGTTGCGGGAAAAACACTTCCACAACCGGGTCTTCGACAGCCTCGATGCGCTCGAAGACCATCTCGTCCTTGCGCTACGCGATCTCGAAAACAATCCCGAGCGGGTCAAAAGCATCACCGGATGGGATTGGATTATTAATATCGTTTCTAATGCAAATTAGAATTACGTTGAACGGAAAGCGCTTCACCGTCAGTGGCGGATCCCGGTAATGTTCGGGCCGCTTGACCACGAAGAAGATGATACGGAGAATCTTATGGTCGATGGCGATGATCGCTCGCTTATGGCCGCGCCGAACAACCAAGCGACTGAAACCTCGACTTGAACACCGAACTTGTACGACCGGCGGCGTGGGCGAACTCGCGGAGGAGCCGTCGGACATACAGGTTTCCCGTGCGGAGACGGTCGGACTTGCGTATGGCCGCTTCACACTTTTGCCAACACATCTTCATGCCAGTTCGGGCGCTGGCGGTGAAGCGACCAAAGGCAAGGCAGAATTGCCGGATATCCGCCGCCGGCCCGCCTTTGCGCATCGCTTACCCGGGGCGTGGAGGTTCAATCGCTGTTGGGCACACTGCGCGTCGTTCAACAGTCGCCGATCCATTGGCTCAACCAAATTACAGGATCGGGGCATGTTTCGGCTACCGAGAACAGTCCCACCCCAGCGCTGGATAACCCAGATTGCGGCAGCCGGTCCCGGTCGTCAGGCAACAATATTATCCACCACGGCTATGTAGCTGGCGAAGGCCATCACTCAGGTGTTTGCCCACTAGCGAAAGTAGGCGCAGGCCCTCGAGCGTGCCCGGATCGCGTACCACCCGGACCGCACAACCAAGACCGCCGGCAGCAGGAGGCGTCGATGCGATTTCCCGGCTTGAATTGTGTATGGCCCCTGACAACGCGATCAGGAAGTTCTGGCTCTCTTCGCGGTCCAGCACCTGGAGCAGGCTCATCAGGCCCTCGTTGCGGGTCAGGCGATCAAGCAGAGTGATGCCTTCACTCATTGCTCCAGACAGCCGCATGACCATGTCATCGGATAGTGCATCACGTGCCGCAGAGACAATTTGCGCAAGCTCGACAAGACGCTGCATGTCATCTTCAGTCATCAGCGCGGCGGGGGGGGTTTCATTGATTGTCGTCATGGCGTGGTTTTCTCACAGCAATCCGCGAACGCTGGTCCAGTACATTTGATTATATGCCATCTTGAACCAGTGCATGGGCTTTGACGCGGGTTTAAGATCAGGTGGAGTTGTATAGTTGAACATCGCGTAAGTTGCACGGTCGTGGCCCGCTTCGATAAAGCAGTATACCTTGCCATCGTAATCGCGCACCGGTGCGCCGATCTTGACAATGGAAGCGATATTTTCCGCAACCACCTCGGCTTCGAAGTGGGCCGCCGAACCGGTCTTGCTTACCGGCAAATTGGTGGCGTCACCAACGACATAGACATCATCGTGTCCCTCCATGGTAAGTTTGTAACGGTCGGTTGGAATCCAGCCTCCGTCACCCATGGTATTCTGTTCAATCACCTCCATGCCCTTGTGCGGCGGAATGGCAATAAGCAGGTCATATTGTGTTTCAGTGCCCTCTTCGCTGCGGACAATTTTGTTCTTTGCGTCCACTTCCTTGACGTTGAAAAGAGTCTCGATTTCAATACCCATACGTTCGAATTCTGGTTTCGCCCACGTGGCGACATTCGCGATGGTGTGCATGCGACCGATTGGGTAGTGATACTTGATGTGTGTTTTTTCGCGGATGCCGCGCATCTTCAGGTAATCATGCAAAGAGAAGATGAACTCAACCGGTGCGATCGGACATTTATGCGGCACCCCTACCACCAAGGCGATATTGCCACCCTCAAACTCGCGTAATTTCTTGAACAGTTTGATGGCATCCGCTTCGGTGTAGAACGTTTCCGCTCCTTCGACAAGACCCGGGACCGTCTCTGGAACAATCCTCGAGCCGGTTGCAATGACCAGAATATCGTAGTCATAGGTCCGGCCGCTTTTTGTAACCACTTTCTTCTGGTCTAACAAAAACTTTGTAACCGGATCGACGTGAAACTCGATATTCGTTTCGAGAAGGCTTTTCTGGTCGCGATACAGCTGGTCCGGCGTCATCTGTCCAAAAGCCACGTACAGCAGTCCAGGTTGATACATATGCCTATCGCTTGCTGAAAGCATCGTGAGACGAACCTTTCGGTTGCGGATCTCCGTGGACAGCCGCCGCGCGAGGTTATTGGCAACAATGGTCCCTCCAGAGCCACCGCCGACGACTAAAATTCTCATTGCATTCTCCTGTCGATCATTCCAAAAGGCTTGCCGGACCACGAACCACCGGTCGTCCAGCCCGGACAAGCTTGCTTTACTTGGCTTTGCGAATCCTGAGGTGCCAGGTCCCGTCGATATTCTCGCTACCCAGCATTTCATGTCCGACCTTGGCGACCCACTCCGGCACGTCTGCCGCCGACCCCTCGTCACTCGACAACAACTCCAGGGTATCGCCCACGTTGGCCTGTTTCATGTAGGTAATCAGTTCCATGAGCGGACCGGGACAAAAAGAGCCGCGCGCATCAATTACTTTGTTGGTACTCATGACATGTTCTCCAGATAAATCACTATCAAGTTTGCAGCAGGATCAGAACGTAAGGATCTGCCCGCCTTCCGCATCGCTCAGAAAACGGGTCAGCCCGGTAGGCGGACCCAGTTCGGGGTCCAGATCCTCTTTACCCAGATGCAACAGATCGAGCGCCATCGAACAGGGCAGGATTTTGGCGTCGCCCAGCTCGACCGCCTGTTGAAACAGCTGTTTGAACGGGGGAACGCCCTTTTGCGCGATGAGCGTACCCATTTTTCCCTCGACCGGCGGTTCGCTGGAATTTCCCTTCACAAAGTAGGCCAAAGCATTCATCGACAGAAAAACGCACACCTCGGTACCCGTCGCCGCCGCCACGGACGCCATCATCGCCGCCATCTGCAATTTTTCTCGCGCGTCCGATACAAGCACAATACTCATTTTTTGGGACATCTCGATTTCCACCTCATTCGCAATAAATTTACATTCATTCCGTTGCGCCATTGCCTTGCAATCTAGCGCCTCCGGGGCCAACCGCTCAACCGCGGTGCCAGCTGTACTTCTTGATCAACAGTACACAGATGGTATCGAGAACATAGCCCACCGCACCAATCGACACCACGAATGCCATCAGATGCGCATATTCGAGGCTCTCGCGAGCATCCTCGATTGCGTAGCCAAAGCCGGACGTGACACCGAGAAATTCAGCCGGAATGATCACGATCCAGGCGACTCCCAGTGCCAGGCGAATGCCTGTCAACACGTCGAACATGATGGCGGGAATGATGATGCGCGTGACCATGTGCCAGGGCTTGGCCCCCAGATTGCGTGCCACCTTGAACCAGTTGGGATCCACTTTTGCCAGGCCTGCGGCAGTTGCAAACACGACAGGCCAAATTGAAGCGATGCCAATCAGGAATATGATTGCCTCTTCCCATCCCGTGAACACCACGACGGCGATCGGCTCCCAGGACAGTGGGCTGATCATTCGCATAAATTGGAAGGGGACGTTAAACAGATTCTGAAACCACTTCACCCGTCCAAAGACGATGCCGATCGGTACGCCAATTGCGATCGCCAACCCCAGCCCCCAGGCAAGTCGATTGCCACTGGTTTTCAGTGCCGACTGGATGGTGCCATCTTCCCAAATCTCGGGGAACGCTGCGAACGTCTCGGCGGGCGAAAAGTCCCTGAACCCCTCCATGTCCGGATTCAGCGTGACGTAATAAATCGCCGCCCACCAGATAACACCCAGTGCAAGCAAGCCGACAAAAAAATGTAGCGAATTGTTTGCCGTTACCTTGAGGGCGCGCGACAGACAATTGCCTGTAATACCGGCGCCAAAGGTATTGTTGGCTGCTGCAGCATTTCCGCTCATGGCCGCACCACCTTCCGATGGCCAAAAGGCACGAAGTACGATTTCATCGAAAACACACGCTTATCCCCGCTCTCTAAAATCCCAGATGGTGCCTTCCAGCCCCCACAAAACAGAGTCGTTTCGATTCTCATGCCGCCCCCCCACGATGCCAGCTGAAATGCTTGATCAGCATCATCAGAATGCTGTCGAGCACGTAGCCGATCACGCCGATGGTCATCACAAGGGCTGTCAGGTGGTTGTACGACAGTGTTTCGCGCGAGTCTTCGATCGCATAGCCCAAACCCGAGGTCACGCCAAGATATTCGGCAGGCACCAACACGATCCATGCAACGCCCAGCGCGAGCCGAAAACCGGAGAACACGTCAAACGCAATCGCCGGCATGATGATTTTGGTCAACATCTGCAGCGGATTCGCACCCAGGTTGCGCGCCACCTTGAACCAGGACGGATCAACCTTGGCCAAGCCGGCAGCCGTTGCAAACAACACCGGCCACAGCGAGGCAATCGCGATCAAGAAGATGATCGAGCCATTCCAAGTTGCAAACACCAATACCGCTATCGGCATCCAGGCCAAAGGGCTGACCATCCGAATGAACTGGAACGGCGAATTGCTGTAAGCTGCAAACCACTTGATCCGCCCAACCAAAATACCCAGAGGTACACCAATCAAGGCCGCAAGAAGCAAACCCGAACCCAGACGATAACCACTCGCCAGTGTCGCATTCTGGATTTTCCCGGATGCCCACATTTCCGGAAACGCCTGGAGGGTGGGACCGAGACCGAATGTGGAATAGTTCGCCAGACGCGGACTACTCATCATCAGCTGACCGGCAATCAGCCAGATAACAGCCAGGATGGACAGACCGCCTGCGGCCCACGCGAGACGCTGGGCAGTATGCCGTGCAAGCATAAGGAACCCGCCCTGTCGTGTCAGGGTTGCTGCAAAATTCATAGCAGTGCTACCTCATTACGCAAAATACGATGCATTTTGCGGAAAGCTCAAAAATCCCGCCCCGCAGGGCGGGTGGACGCGGCGAGACTCAAACCTCGATAACTTCGGTACGCTCGAATGGATTGCCTTTCTGCGGCACGCTTGGATCCAGCTTCCAGTCCGGGTTGGCCTCGAGAGCCTTCTTGATGTAGGTGTACTGCACCAGATCCTTGGCGACAAAGTCCGGCGTAATTTTGTTCAGAAATGCGAGATCGCCACCCACGAGGGTCTGCTTCATTTCCTTGACAACTTCCTTGGTGGCGCTGGGGAACGGCCATCCCTGGAAGTTGATGCGGCTCTGGCCCCACTCCGGATGTTTGATCGCAGGTGGATCGGTGTAGTCGGCAACGTTGTAGAACGTCAGCACACGCTCGATCACTTCCTTGTCGAAAGGCAGGTACTTCTTTCCGTCCTTCGAGAGCATTTCGGCCATGGCCTTGCGGTTGGCGGACAGGTGCAGTTGCGCCTCGACGATGGCGTTATGGACCCCCTGAGCCCACTGCGCACGCGCCGGATCCATGGCATCGTCTTCATGCATGATGACCACGCAGCAAGGATGACCTTTCCATACGTCGCCGGTGAAGCGCAGCATCTCGCCACCAGACTTGATTTCGCTCATGGCTGGGAACGGCTCCGCAACGCAGAAGCCATGGATCTGGCCAGCCGCGAGCGCAGGCGGCATGTCTGGCGGGTTCAGCACCAGCAGGTTGACTTCATTGGGGGCGAGTTTGGCGGTCTGGGGCCTGATCACCGGAGTCAGTCCCGCAGAGCGGATGACTTTCTGGGTAATGATGTTATGGATCGAATACCAGTAGGGAACGGCGATCTGTTTGCCGCCCAGGTCGTTCACGGTCTTGATACCTGATTTCTTGCCGACGACGAAAGAAGACCCGTTGGTATGGTTCCAACCAGTGATCTTGACCGGGAACTTGTTGTTGTAACGCATGTAGATCGGTACCGGGATCAGCATGTGCGTGAGGTTGAAACGTTGCGCGGAGAACGCCTCGACCAAGGGCGACCAGCCACGGATCAGTGTAGGTGGCGCAGATTCGATACCCTGCTTCTTGAAAAAGCCCATTTCGTGGGCAACCAGCAAAGCCGACGCGTCGGTGATCGGGATATAGCCGATTCTCACCACCGGATCGAAGGGCTTGGAAAATTTCTTTCCGCCAGCCGGCTTCTGCTGAGCCTGCGCAGCAGCCGAGGAAAGCATGCCGCCCAGGCCACCCAGGGCAGCGATACCTGCCATCTTGAGCAAGTCGCGACGACTTACAGCAGTGCCAAGAACCGAGCTGAACATCGGGTCGTAGTTAATCTCGAGGTTGGGATCCTCCATACCGTCTGCAATGTCGGGATTGGTCGGCATCATCCTCTGTAGACGAGGATCCACCGACCTGGCTTTGCCACATGTACCACAAGCGCAGCCATCGATATGGACCAGCGCACGGGGTTGATTCGGCCCTTCGTCACGGTACTTCTTCATCGTCGTTCTCCTCGGTTTTATGGCCGGCTACCCGGCCCCTGTACGCCATGCGCCACGGCAGCGCGCGACTATCGTTTTCTCAAATGGCCAGGTTCACACACCGGCAGCCAGGGAAAGCTCGGGCTTTTTGTAGTTGGCGGCCTCCTGGAAAGTGTTCATTAGACGCGTGCGCAATTTCTGCACCTCGGGGTCGGCGCGGTCACGAGGGTCGGGCAGAATGACGTCCATCTCATGCACGATATCGCCGGGAGAGCCGGCCATGATGACTGCACGGTCGGCCATGATTACCGCTTCGTCGATATCGTGCGTCACCAGCACGATGTTGAACCCGAGGCGCTTGGCAATCGCACGCACGTCCTTTTGCAGCGCGCCTCTGGTAAAGGCATCCAGCGCAGAGAACGGTTCATCGAGCAGGAGCAGCTCCGGCTCCATGACCAGCGAGCGGGCAAGTGCAACACGCTGCTGTTGACCGCCAGACAGGTCCTGCACGTTCGCCTGGGCAAAATCCTGCAACTCGACGAGGCGAATGGCTTCAGCCACGCGTTCCGCGATTTCCTTCTTGCCCCAGCGGGCGAAGGTGAGGCCCACACCGACGTTTTCGTTCACGGTCATCCAGGGATAGAGATGCGGGGCTTGAAACATCATGACCCAACGCGGCGACGGCCCGTGGACCTCGGTACCGTTCAACAGCACACGCCCCTCGGTTCCCTTGGTAATTCCAGCGAGGATGTGTAGCAGAGTGGACTTGCCGCAGCCAGACCGGCCAATAATGGCGAGCGCTTCTCCCGGCGGGGAAACGAGATCAACGCGGTTGAAGGTAGGCACCTTGCGCGTCGGATAGCGTTGTGAAAGGCCCTCGATCTTGATTTCGGTACCACGTATAGACATCTGAAAATTCCTCGTCAAAGCCGCGCGAGATGACCGGCATCCGCGCGTTACACGTTTTTATCCATTCATGGCAGGAGCAAAAAGATGTGTGCATCGCCTGCCTAACCCAAGCCACATGCGCCAATTGGCGCCCGGCATTCTCAGCTTCATATACGCGCCGACAGCCGTCACAGAATCCGCCACACCAAGTGGGTATCGCCTACCGCATGACCCATTAGTCATGCGTGTGTCCGAACCCCCATTCAGACGCTTTTCAGCCGCTCTTCCACCGTTTTCATATGACGCGCAAGCTCTTCTTCGGTAAAGAGTCCGCGTTTGAGCATCGAGTGCGCCAACGCCAGCAGCTGGCGTTCCGGGAAAGGCACGTCTGCGTAGATCGTTTCCGACAGATCGTCTTCTTCTGCACGCCGTTCCAACGAAGGTAGTGCGCATGATCCCGGTTCAACCTGGTCATAGGACTTGACGCAGGAATCGGCCGCGAGCATGTCACAGGTCGCTTCCAGATCAATTTTCCACGGCGGATCCGGGTTGGTGACGCCATATTGCACAGCCAGATCCTCCCAAGCGCGCCCGCGGGTGCGGACACCCTCGAGCACGTCAATGGGAGAGGCGTCGATACCTTGCCATTTATTTCCGGAAGCGGAATCCCGGTTATCAAATATGGACATCGCTCACTCCCCATCAGCCATAGGTTCGACGTTCAATGATCGTGGTGCACAGGGCGATTGGCCTTGAGCACCGGGCGCTTGGTGTTCGAGGTGATGCCAGGTTTGGGCACGGCCACGCCAATCAGGCAATCGCGCGTCACGATCTCAGCCAACTGATCCTCGGTCCAGCCGTCGG